>JBEAVX010000333.1:0-6635 GCA_041160755.1 Pseudomonadota bacterium | reverse complement strand
CCCGCCGCGTCTCCCGCTGGGACCGCGCCGCCCGCCGCGCCTGCCGGGAGCCTCTTCCGCGCGGAAGAGAAGGGGGGCTGGTCCCGCTTCGCCCAGCGCCCGGCGGAGGTGGCGCCCCCGGCGGCGCCCGCGCCGAGCCCCGCGCCAGGGCCGCTGTTCTCCCCCGACGGCGCCGCGTTCACCCCCGCGCCGCGCCCGGCGCCGCCTTGGCGCTCACACCCGTCCCCACACGCGATGGTCACCGGGGCCTGGGGCTTCTCGTTGGGGGGCCCGGATCTTCCCGTGGGCAGCCGCGCCGAGGCCGCCGCCGTCGAGCTCCGCGCCGTGCGGGAGGCCATCGGCGACTGCGCCCGCTGTCGGCTCTGTGAACAGCGCAACCACATCGTCTTTGGCATGGGCAACCCCGACGCCGATCTGGTGATCGTCGGTGAGGGCCCCGGCGCGAACGAGGACGCCCAGGGGCTGCCCTTCGTCGGCGCGTCTGGGGAGATGCTCGACCGGATGCTCTCCAACGTGCTCAGCCTGAGCCGGGACGAGGTCTACATCCTCAACGTCGTGAAGTGCCGCCCGCCGAACAACCGCACGCCGGAGCCTGAAGAGATCGCGGCCTGTCGCCCCTTCTTGGATCGCCAGCTCGCGGCGCTGCGCCCGAAGGTGCTCCTCGCCATGGGCCGCCCGGCGGCGCAGACGCTCTTGGGCACGACCCAAGGCATCAACGCCCTGCGCGGCACCTGGAAGGTGTGGGACGGTCGGGTGCCGCTCATGTCCACCTACCACCCGGCCTACCTGCTGCGGCGGCCGGAAGACAAGGTGAAGACGTTTGAGGACTTGAAGCTCGTGCGGCGCCGGTATGACGAGCTGGGCGGGCGCCGACGGGCCTGAGCGCCGCCGACGCCTCGCGGACGCGGCCGATATGCTCAGCGGCGGCGGGCCTGGGCGAAGAGGTCCGCCATCGTGCCGAGCTGGCCCTTCTGGGACTTGCCGCCGACGGGCGCGCTCGGCGCCTCACGTAGCGAGAGCCCGATGCGCTCGCCCTCGACGCTGATCACCCGGGCGCGCACGGCCTGCCCGGCCTGGAACGCCTCGTCGATCTTCTCGACCTTCTCGTACGACAGCTCTCGCGCCGACGCGAGGCCCTCTAGACCGCCGATGTCGACGAAGACGCCGAAGGGCATCACCCGGGCGACGACGCCGTCGTAGGTCTGGCCCACGGCGAGCTTGGCCCGCAGCGCGGCGGCGGCGACGCGGCGCTGCTCCTCTAGAATGGACTTGCGGCTGACCACGGCCTCACGATCCGAGAGCGAGCGGATCTTGAACTCGTAGGTGTTGCCGACGTAGACGTCGAGCTCTTCGCCGACGTGCAGGTCGATCTGGCTGGTGGGGCAGAACGCGCGCATCCCCGAGAGCTCCACGATGAAGCCGCCGGTGTTGCGCTCGGTGACCCGGCCCCGCACGGGGAGGCCCGCGGCGTAGGCCTGCTCGACCTGGAGCCGAGAGGCGCTCGTCGCGCCGCCCCGGGAGAGCTTGGGCACGCCGTCGGCGAGCTCAACGACGCTCGCCTCGACGGTGTCGCCGACGCCGACGATCAACGCGCCGCTGGCGTCTTGCAGCTCATGCACATCAAGGATCCCCTCGGCTTTTCCACCGAGATCGATGAACGCCTCTTTTGACGTGATCCGCACGATTCGGCCGCTGACCTTCGCGCCGGGGCGCAGCCGCTGCCGAGGGACGCCCGCGACGGAGGCCATGGCCTGGGCGATCTCGTCGCCCCCCATGCTCAAGAGCGCCTCCAGATCGGACTGGCTCGGCCCATGCGCGTCGGGCTCCTGCGCGCGCGCCACAGGGCCTCGGGGAGAAGACTGGAGATCCGCAGATCGCGCCGCGCCAGCCTCTCGCTGAAGCTCGGCCTCAAGCCCGCCCATCCGCGGCGCCGTGGACGGGGCGCGCTCCTGGGGCTCGATTCCCTGAGAAGGGTTGTTGGAGGCGGATTTTCTCAGGAGCGTGTTCTTGGGGTCGGGCCGGGGCGGCGCCATGGATGACCTCGGGACGTTGGGGCGATCACCGCCATCTAAGCGGTGCAGGAAGTCTGAACCGATCGGGGTTCGTTGCGGCTGGTGACTCGCGTGGTATCTTGTACTTGAGGTGCGGCGCAGGCGCGACTGGGGTCGTGAAGGCGCGCACCCTGGGGCGCAGGATAACCCCTCAGTCCAAGGAGTCCGGAATGCTCGTGCTCACGCAGAAAGAAGGAGAGATTCTCCAGGTTGGTAAGGACGTTCGTATCTTCATCAAGCGCATCAAGGGCAACTGGGTTCGCCTGTGCATCGACGCTCCCAAGGAGGTTGAGCTCAAGCGTATCCCGGCGCCGAAGGTCGATGATGAGGACGCGGCGCCGGTGATGTCGGCGCCGATGTCGGCCGCCGAGGAGCTCGCCGACACGGAGCGACGTGTGCTCCGTATGGCGCGCCGTCGCTGAGCGAGGTCAACCGGGGTGGAAGGGCCCGCGATCTACGGACGCGGGCCAACCTCGCCGAGCGGTCGTCACTCGGCTAAACGTCAGCGGCGCTGACGGTGGATCCTTTGTCTCTGAACCTCGCTGACTACACCTTCGAGCTCCCTGAGTCGCTGATCGCGACAGCTCCCCTGGCGGCGCGAGACGGGGCCCGGATGTTGGTCTTGGGCGCCCTGGAGCCCCACCAACGGGTGATTGACCTCCCGGACCGGCTCAGCCCGGGTGATCTCCTCGTCGTGAACGACACGCGGGTGCTTCGTTGTCGTCTTCACCTGGAGCGCGCGTCGGGCGGGCGGGTCGAGGTGCTGCTGCTGCGCGCCGACGCCGAGGTCGTGCCCGCCTTGGTGCGCCCCGCGAAGAAGCTCAAGATCGGCGAGCGTCTGCGCCTTCCCGGCGCGGGCCCGGACGACCCGCGCGGCGTGATCATCGAGGGCAGGGCAGGGGACGGCACTCTGCTCGTCCGCCCGCTCCCTGACGCGGCGAGCCTGATGGCGAAGCATGGCGCGCTGCCCCTGCCTCCGTATCTTCACCGCGACGCGGGGCCCGAGGACGACGAGCGTTACCAGACCGTCTTCGCCGCCCATGACGGCGCCGTCGCCGCGCCGACCGCCGGGCTGCATCTGAGCGAGGCGCTGCTCGCCCGGCTCGCCGAGCGTGGCGTCGGGCTCGCCCGGGTCACCCTTCACGTCGGCCAAGGCACGTTTCAGCCCTTGCGTGAGGAGGATCTCGCGCGCGGCGCGCTGCACGCCGAACGGTACGAGATCAGCGCCGAGACCGCCCAGGCCGTCGCCGACTGCCGGGGTCGAGGCGGGCGCGTCGTCGCCGTGGGCACCACGAGCCTGCGCGCCTTGGAGTCCGCCGCGGACGCCGAGGGCCGCCTCGCGGTCGGGCCTGGGGAGACGACGCTCTTTGTCCGGGAGGGGTATCGCCCCCGGGTCATCTCCGGCCTGCTCACCAACTTTCACCTCCCCGAAACCAGCCTCCTCATGCTCGTCTGCGCCCTCGGCGGCCGGGAGCGTGTGCTCGGCGCCTATCAAGAGGCCATCGCTCATGGCTACCGCTTCTACTCCTACGGCGACGCGATGCTGCTCTTATGAGCTCATCGCCCAGGCGGGGAAGGCGCGGCGAGGGCGGCTGACCCTGCCCCACGGCGTCGTCCCGACCCCGGCGTTTATGCCCGTGGGCACGGCTGGATCGGTCAAAGGCCTCACGCCGGAGGAGGTCCGCGACATCGGCGCGTCGATGATCCTCGCCAACACCTTTCACCTCTGGGTGCGCCCGGGGGCGGATCTTGTGCAGCGCCTCGGCGGCCTCCACAAGATGATGGGCTGGACGGGGCCGATCCTCACCGACTCCGGCGGCTTTCAGGCGTTCTCGTTCCGGGAGAAGGCCAAGGCGCAGGAGGACGGCGTGAAGTTCCTCTCGGCCTACGACCGCCAGTGGCGCTTCATGAGCCCAGAGATCTGCGTCGGCCTTCAAGAGACCCTCGGCGTCGATGTCGCCATGGCCTTGGACGAGTGCATCGCCCACCCCACCGAGCGCCGGAAGGTGCTGGCGTCCACCCAACGCACGACGCGCTGGCTGCAACGTTGCCTCGCCGCGCGGAGGGCGCCGGAGCAGACCGCGCTCTTCGGAATCGTGCAGGGCGGCTTTGAGGCGGATCTCCGATTGGAGCACGCGCGGACGCTCAGCGCGATGGACCTCGACGGCTACGCCATCGGGGGGCTCTCAGTCGGCGAGACCGCAGAGGAGCGCGATCGGATGGTGGCCTTGTCCGCCGAGGCGTTGCCCGCGCACAAGGTCCGATACCTCATGGGCGTCGGCTACCCGATAGACATCGTGGAGGCCGTGATTAGAGGAGTGGACCTCTTCGACTGCGTGCTCCCGACACGCACCGCGCGCTTCGGCTACCTGTTCACTGAGCAGGGGAGGTTGGCCATCAAGCACGCGGCGCATCGGGAAGACTCGCGCCCTATCGAAGCTGGATGTCCATGTTATACGTGCCGGTCTTTCTCGCGGGCCTACCTGCGCCACCTTCACCTCAGCGGCGAGCTGCTCGCACCTCGCCTGTTCACCCTTCACAACCTCGCCTTCTATCAGCGCCTCATGGCCCGCATTCGCGAATCGATCGCGGAGGGCCCCGAGGCGCTGGAGTCGCTTCGCCTCCAGGCGAAACGTTGGCAAGAGCCTTACCGGGACGATCCCGAGGACAGCCATGACCCCCTCTCTCGCCGCTGAGACGCCGATGGTGCTGATGCAGCTCGCCCAAGACGCGGGCCCCATGGGCGCGCTCTCGTCTTTTATGCCGATCCTGCTCGTGGTCGGCATCTTCTACTTCATGGTCATCCGGCCCCAGAACCAGGCCAAAGATGAGCACCAGAAGATGCTCGCGTCGCTCAAGAAGGGCGACGAGGTGGTCACCGACGGCGGCCTCATCGCCTCCGTGGTCGAGGTCGGCGACGGCTTCGTGCGGCTGGAGATCGCCCCGGCGGTCATCGCGAAGGTCGCCTTGGACGCGGTTCGTGCCCGGCGTAAGGCCGCCGGGGAGGCCGCATGAGCGGGAGCTGGTGGTTCCGGTTCGCCGTCGTCCTCTTCTCGCTCTTGGGCTCCGCGTGGGTGCTGGCCCCGAACTTCATCACGACGCCTGAGGGCCAAGAGCCTGCGGGCGTCGCGGCGTTTCTGCCCAACACCGCGCTGAACAAGGGCCTCGACATCGTCGGCGGCCTCGACATCACGCTGCAGGTCGGCGTGGAGGAGGCGGTCCTCTCCAGCGTCGGCCGCGACGTGCAGACCGTGCGAGACGCCGCCGAGCGTGAGGGCATCGCGCTCACCGGGGCGCGGAAGGCCCGTGGGCAGGCGGTCTTGGAGCTGCAGATCGGCGCTGAGACGACGATTGAGGCCCTGCGGGCGTTCCTCTCATCGCGTTTCCCCGGCTACACCTACGTCGGCACCATCGACGGCGAGACCGGGCAGTGGCACCGCTTTGAGCCGACGGATCAAGAGCGCGCGGAGATCTCCCAGCGCGCCGTCGAGCAGGCCGTCGAGACCCTCCGCAGCCGCATCGATGCCACGGGCGTCAAAGAGCCCAACATCGTCCGCAAAGGCACGGACCAGATCAACATCCAGCTCCCCGGCGAGGTCGATCCCGACGTCGCCCGGCAGCTCATCGGCACCACCGCCGTTCTGGAGTTCTACCTCGTCGATGAGGAGTTCCAGATGGCGGCCTTGGACCAGGCGCTCGTGGCCGCGAAGGCCGAGCTCCCCGAGGCCGAGTACAACGACGATCGTGCGCTGAACGAGTGGCTCATCGAGAACGGCCGCGTGCCCGGCGAGAACCGGGTGATGTGGGAGTACGAGACGACGGCGGGCGTGAAGGCCCGCACGACGCCGTATGTGCTCAAGGACCGCGTGATCCTCACCGGCGATGACGTCAACGACGCCGCGACGTCGATGGACCAGTACAACCAGCCCGAGACGATCCTGGAGTTCAAGCCGGGCGGCGCGGTGATCTTCGGGGATGTCACCGGCGAGAACATCGGCAAACGGTTCGCCATCGTGCTCGACGGCGAGGTGCGCTCGGCGCCGGTCATCCGTGACCGCATCGCCGGGGGCCGGGCCTCGATCTCCATGGGCTCGGGCAACATCGACCTCGCCATGGCCGACGCGCGGATGTTGGCGATGGTGCTGCGCACGGGCGCCTTGCCCGCGCCGCTCAACATCGCTGAGGAGCGCACCGTCGGCCCCCAGCTCGGCGCGGACGCGATCACCGCGGCGGTCAACGCCACGCTCATCGGCTCCGTGCTCGTCGTGCTCTACATGCTGCTCCGCTACAAGGTGAGCGGCGTGGTCGCCAACGTCTGCCTCACCCTGAACGTGCTCTGTGGCCTCGCGGCCTTGGGGCTGATCGGCGCGACGCTCACCTTGCCCGGCATCTGCGGCATCGCGCTCACCGTCGGCATGGCCGTGGACGCGAACATCATCATCTATGAGCGCATTCGTGAGGAGCTGGCCATCGGCAAGTCCGCGGCGGCCGCGCTCATCGCCGGGTACGACAACGCCTTCTCGGCGGTCATCGACTCCAACCTCACCACCGCCATCGCCGGGGTGGTGCTCTACAGCTACGGCA
>JBEAVX010000667.1:0-4427 GCA_041160755.1 Pseudomonadota bacterium | reverse complement strand
GTTCACGGCGGGCTTTGGTGGGGAGCGTCAGGACGCGCCGCCGCTGGCCGTGCGCGGGGAGGACGGGGCCTGGACGGAGGCGTATCAGGCCGTGCGCGCGGACCTCGGCCTCGGCTGAGCCCCCTCAGAGGGTGCGCTCCCAGAGGCCCTTCGCGGCGAGACGAATGGGCAGCAGGGTCGCGGTGACGCTCAAGGCGAGCACAGCGACGAAGGCCCCGCCGCTCACGCCCAGCTCAAAGGCCGTGAGCGCGGTCTCCCGCATCCCCGCGCGGAGCAGCATGAACACCGGGAAGCCCAAGATCGTGATCACCACGAGCACATAGACCAAGGCCGCGACCATGAACAGCATCGCCGCCGGGCCCGCCGCCGCCCGGGCGATGTTGTCGACCTTAAAGTCGGGGAAGGCCGCGCCGACGCCCATGGCGATGCCCGAGATGCCGAAGGCGAAACACAAGGCCGCGAAGGCGCCGACGGCGGTGAGCGCCGGGGGCGACTCCAAGAGCAGGTTGGAGGCGACGATCAGGGTCTCGCCGACGATCAACATCGGCACCATGCCCGGGATGCCTTTGGTGAACAAGAACCGGGTGGCGTTCAAGGGCGCGCTGCGGATGAGCCAGAACACCCGGCCCTCGCCGCTCACGACGGCGAACTGAAACCGCGCGGCGATGCCCGCCATCACGAAGCCCGCCGCGCCCAGGTTCATGAACGCCAGGCCGTCCTTAAACGACTGCATGTACGGCCCGCGCACCACGTCCACGGGCAGGCTGCGCACGGAGA
Source organism: Pseudomonadota bacterium (assembly GCA_041160755.1). Lineage (GTDB taxonomy): Bacteria > Myxococcota_A > UBA796 > UBA796 > CAJQPC01 > JADKFE01. Next base: position 3,650 of record JBEAVX010000667.1, on the reverse strand, counting down.
ACAGGTAGATGACGATGAGGCTCACCAGCAGAAACGCCTGGCTCCACTGGGAGGGGTCACGGACGAAGATCTTGACGTCTTTGATGACCAGGGCGGCGTAGGGCCGGGGCAGGGGCCGGGTGACCAGGTTGAGCAGGCCATCAAAGAGCCCCGCCCGGGCGAAGCGGGCCTCGCGGGCCTCCTGGGAGCGGGTCCAGCCATCGGCGAACAGGCGCATCGTCACCCAGCGTGAGGCGCCCAAGGCCGCGAAGGCGCCGCTCACGAGCAGGCCGAGCTGCAGCCAGGGCAGGGGGCGCTCGGTGACGGCGGCCTCCAGCACCTCCACCGCCCAGCGCGGCGGGAACAAGGCCGGCGTCGGCGCCTGGAGCTCGGCGACGTAGGCCGCCAAGGAGTCGAAGTCCTGCGCGTTCACCAGGCGCTCGGGCTCCAAGACCCGGACGAGGATCAACACCGCCATCAAGAACATCAGGCCGATGATGACCAAGGCCTCCCGTGTTCGGTGCGCGGGGAAGAACGTGACGAGGATCGACGAGACCACGGCGCCGATCGCGGCGGGGATGGCCAAGTAGGCCCCCATCACGACCGGCAAGAGCGCGTAGTACCGCCAGCTCGCGTCACAGACGAGGCCGTAGTCGACGAACAGGGGCACGCCGAAGAAGGCCATCATCCAGCTCGACTGGCCCAAGGTGTCGAGCGCCCGGGTGTAGTAGAAGACGTCCCGGCGAATGGGCATCGAGAGCAGGAGCTCGAGGTCATCGCTGAGGTAAAACGCCGAGAGCGCGGTGACGACGTTCGAGAACAAGAGCATCCCGAACAAGGAGAGGAGCAGCAGCTCCAACAGCTTGCGGGTGATGAGCGGCCCGAAGACCTCGACGCTGCGGAAGGCGTCTAGGCCGACGTAGAGCCCGACGAACAGGCCCACCCAGAACAAGGCGCCGACGCCGATGAAGAAGGCGTAGGTCCACTTCTCGGCCCGGGTGCCACCCTTCCAGGTGTTCACCAGGCCCAGAAGCCGGGGGCGGAGCAAGAACCGAGGGCCTACTCGGCCCGCGGCGGAGGCGTCGCTCGTCATGAGATCTCGCCGGGCCGCCTTGTTGCCGGGGGATCAGTCCTGGGGCGGGGTCCAGGGCTGGGCGTTGTTCGCTTCACCTTGCTCGACGGTCTGACGAATGTAGGCCCGAAGGAGCTTGTTGCGTTGCGCGCCGCCGACCAGCGCGCGAAGATCCTCATACAACGCCGGATCATTCGCGAGCATCCCCACGGTGCCTTGGCCTTGCTCGATGGTGGCCGAGAGCGCGCGCAGCGACGTGGCCGTGGCGTGGAGATCCTCGACCATCTGGGCGCGCTCGGGGTCGTAGATCAGGGCGTGAACGAGGCTGTCTTGGGTCTCGATGTCGCCGACGATGCGCTCAAGTTGTTCGGCGAGGCTGCCGAGCTGGGTGGCGAGCTCCTCGCCGGACTCCCCGTAGATCAGCTCGTGCGCGATGCTGTCGCCGGTGCGGACCTCGCGGGAGATCGACGCGAACTCGCCGCTCGTGGTCTCTAGGTTGCTCACGGTCGAGCCCAAGCGGCGGGCCAAGGCGTCGTCGTAGACCAAGGCGTGGATGAGGCCCTTGCCCTCTTTGGCGGCGACGAGGAGCTCCTCGACGGACTGCACGACGTTGGCGACGCTGGCCTGGGTGACCTCTTGGTCGGTGCCGAGGCTCATGTTGACCTTGCGGGAGATCTCCTTGAGGTCGGCGAGCACGGCGTTGGCGATCTTCTCGTACTCGACGAGCGGGATGGACTCCGTGGCGCTGAGCCAGTCGCCATCGACGAGCTCGGCGTGGGTGCGCTGAATCACCGTGCCGTCTTCGCCCTTCTCGGCCGAGCGCGGCGAGCCGATGGAGATGGAGAGGTACTTGTCGCCCAACATGCCCTCGGTCTCGACCCGGGCGATGGAGTTCTCGCGGATCTTGGGGGCGAACTTGGTCATCAACGAGATCGTGATGTGGATGGGCTTAAACTGCGCGCGCTCGGCGGGGAGGAGCTTGTTGATGTCTTCGCTGGTGTGGGCCTCTTGCACGTCGTTGAAGCTGATCTCGGTGACCTCGCCCACGTCGATGCCCGCGAGGCGCACGACCGCGCCGACCCGCATGCCGCCGACGTCATCCAGCGCCGTGTAGAGCGTGTACCGATCCTCAAACATCTTGGAGGATCCGCCGAGCATGTACACCGCGACGCCTCCCAAGAGCAGGGAGAAGAGCACGAAGAGCCCGACCTTGAGGTCTTGAGAGAGGTTGCGTTCCACAGAACCCTCGTTGACGCGGAGCCTCAGTCTAACCCGCTCGGGGGAGGATCCGCCCCCCATCGGTACGCGACGGAGAGCGAGCCTTGGAGCGTCGCCGTCTCCGGCGGCAAGAAGCTCTGCCAGGGATCCCAGCCCACGCCTAGCTCCGCCGAGATCGCGAGGCTCTCTCTGGGCGTCCAGGTGGCGCCCACAGGCAGGCGCAAGACCGAAAAATAGCGCGCGCCGCCGGACGGGCTCGCCCAGAGCCAGAGGTTCGGCGCCACCTTCACCGCCGCCGGGAGCGCCACGGCCGCCCAGAAGAAGCCGAGCTGCAGCTCGACCCCGAGGCGAAACCGATCCTCGTCCAAGGTCCACAGCCGCCCGTAGGCCCCGCCGCCGAAGAAGCTCGTGTTCCCGGCGAAGGCGACCACGCCCAGCTCCGCCCGCCCGTCGAGGAGCGCCCGCCGCGCCCAGCCCTGGGCCGAGGCCCCGTCACAGCCCAGGAGCGCCTCGCAGCCGAGGCCGTCCGAGGCGGGCAAGACCCCGCTGCCGGTGACGGCGACGCCGATCTCCAAGGGCGTGCTCGCCCCGAGCGGCGTCGGCGGCGGACCGACGCCGAGGGGCGCGCAGGCGGTGTGCAGGAGGGTGAGGAGCATTCGCGGCCAGGGCGGAGGTGGGGGCGGTGTAACCCGGTTGTGGAGGCGCGGGATAAGCGGTCGGTGGGAGGTGTGATGATCCTCGTTCATGGCCAGCTCAACGCCTGGGGCCTCTGCTCGGCCAGCCCCTTCGTCAACAAGCTCGTGATGTGGCTCGACGTGAAGGGCCTGCCCTACACCCTCGCCCCGGCGGACATGGGCCGCGCGCCCAAAGGCAAGATCCCGTGGGTGGAGCTGCCCGGCGGCGAGGTGATGAGCGACTCCGGCGACATCATCGCCGCGCTCACCGCGCGCCACGGCGGCCTGCCCGGCGACGCCGTCCGCCCCCCCGATGACCCGGTCCTGCACCTGGTCCGTCGCACCTTGGAGGAGTCGTTGTACTTCGCCACGCTCACCACACGCTGGGCGGGCTCGGACGCGGCCTTTGAGGCCGTCGTCGCCGCCTTCTCCCCGGCCTTGCCGCCGGTGATCGGGCCCCTGGCGCTGCGCCTCTTCGTGCGGCCCAACGTGCGCAAGACCGCCCGCGCCCAAGGCATCGGGCGGCACAGCCCCGAGGGTGTCGCCGCCCGGGCCATCGCCGACCTGCGCGCGGTCTCCGCCGTGCTCGGCCAGTCGCCCTGGCTGAGCGGCGAGGCCCCGGGCACCATCGACTGTGGGCTGTGGGCGGCGATGGGCGGGGTGCTGGTGTTCCCGGTGGACAACCCGATCCAGGCCGCGCTCAAGAC
>JBEAVX010000638.1:0-5517 GCA_041160755.1 Pseudomonadota bacterium | reverse complement strand
TGCCCCCTATCGGATGCCACATTGCATCGACGATGTCAAGGGCTATATTGTGGTCGAGGCCCGCGGCGTGGCTCGGGAGCGGGTGCGCATCGTGCCCAACGGTGTGGAGGCCCACGTCGGGGATCGCGCGGCGACCCGGGCGGCGCTGGGCCTCAGGGACGAGCCCGTGATCGGCTTCATGCTGCCCAAGAAGCCGATCACGGGCTCATCGCTGAGGCCCAGCGCCGCCCGGGTGGCCCCACGATCCCCGACGTGGGCCTCCACGCCGTTGGGGACGATACGCACCCGGTCGGCGGAGACGCCCCGGGCCTCGACCACCCAGCGCGCGAGCCACGACGAGACCACGAGCACCCGGTCAGCCTGGGGCAGCACCCGACGCTCCCAAGCCTCGGCGTAGGCGGGATCGGTGAGGGTCTCAAACCGGGCGCGCTCCATCGCCAGCGGCGCGTTGACCTCCAGCACCCACGGGGCGCCGGTCTTCGCCCGCACCCGGGCGCCGACATCCGAGAACAGGCTCCAGCGCTCCCAGGTGACGCTCGGCGCCGGGCCCCGGTTCGCGACGTCGGCGAGACGCGCGGTGAGCCAGGCCTCCCGGCGCTCCCGATAACGGCCCAGCCACGACGGCCAGCCGGGGATCGGCGCGCTCTCGACGGCGACGGGCATCGCCCCCCAGACGCCACGCGGGTCAGACGCCCGGGCGGCGACGATCCGCAGCGGGAGGCCGCGCCGATGGAGCGCCCAGGCCACCCCACGCAGGTGCGCCGAGGCCCCAGACGGCCCCAAGGCGGGCACGCCCAGGGCCGCGCAGACCAGCAGCGCCGACATCTAGGCCGGGAAGGCCGCGCGCAGCGCCCGCTCCAGATCGGCGATGAGGTCGTCGATGTGCTCGATGCCGACAGACGCCCGCACCAGACCATCGGCGATGCCGATCTCTTGGCGCACATGGGGCGGGATCGAGGCGTGGGTCATGGCGGCGGGCAGCTCGATGAGGCTCTCGACGCCGCCCAAGCTCTCGGCGAGGGTGAACACCTCACAGGCCGCGCAGAAGCGCTCCGCCGCCGCGAGATCGCCCTTTAGCTCAAAGCTGATCATGCCGCCGAAGCCGCTCATCTGCTGCCGCGCGAGGGCGTGCTGGGGGTGGGTCTCATCCATCGGGTACCACACCCGGGCCACTTCAGGCCGGGACTTGAGCCAAGCCACCACGGCGAGGGCGTTCTCTTGGTGCCGGGCCATACGCACGGCCAAGGTCTTGATGCCGCGCAGGGTGAGCCAGCAGTCCCAGATGCCGGGCACGGCGCCGATGGCGTTCTGCAGAAACTTGATGCGCTCGTACAGGGCCGGGTTCGCCGTGACCACGACGCCGCCGACGACGTCGCTGTGGCCGTTGAGGTACTTCGTCGTGGAGTGAACCACGAGGTCAGCGCCCAAGGCCAAGGGCCGCTGGTAGATCGGCGTGGCGAAGGTGTTGTCCACGGCGACGATGGCGCCGACGGCGTGGGCCCGGGCGGCCAAAGCGGCGATGTCGCTCACCTTGAGCAGGGGGTTCGTCGGCGACTCCAGCCACACGAGCTTCGTGCCTTCGGGGATGGCCTCTTCAGCGGAGATCCGCGAGAAGTCGACGAAGCGGTACTTGAGGCCGAGCGGCGTGAAGACCTTCGTGAACTGGCGGTAACTGCCACCGTAGATGTCGTCCCCGGAGACGACGAGGTCCCCGGCCTGGAGTAAATGTTGCACCGCAGCGGTGGCGGCGCTGCCCGAGCCGAAGGCGCAGCAGAACGTGGGCACGCCCAGGCCCGCGCCCTCCAGCGAGGCGACGGCGGCCTCCAGCTTCTCGCGGGTCGGGTTCTGGGTGCGGGAGTACTCGTAGCCCTTGTGCTGGCCGACGGCCTCCTGGGCGTAGGTGCTCGTCTGGAACACCGGGGGCATCACCGCGCCGGTCGTGGGCTCCGGCGACTGCCCGCCATGAATCGCCAAGGTCTCGGGGTGCTGGGTGGGGTGCTTCACTTGGACTCCCCAGCGGCGCGGTCGGCGATGTAGTCGATGAGGTCGATCTTGGTGATCGCGCCCCGAATCGCCGGGCCGCCGACGACAAAGATCACCTTGAACCGCTTGAACAGCTCGGAGAGCACGGTGATCTCCGTCGTGTCGTCCACGGTCGTGTAGTTCGCCTGCACCAGCTCCCGCACCCGGGTCTTGCCGGGGGTGCCCTGGAGCGCCTGCTCCAGAAGGCGGTTCTCGGAGAGGATGCCGATGAGCTTGCCCTCCTCCAAGACCGGCACCTGGGAGATGCCGTGCATCTTCATCGTGCCGATCACCTCGCTGACCGTGGCGTCGGGGGACACGCTGATCAGCTCCCGCTCGCCGCGGTGGTGCAGGAGCTCGGCGACGGTGCCGAAGCCGCTCTCGGCCTCGGTAAAGCCCATCTCCTTCATCCAGTTGTCGTTGAAGATCTTGGAGAGGTAGCGGCTGCCCGAGTCGGGCAGGATGACGAGCACCTTGAGGTTCGCCGCGTCGTGCTGGCGCACCCACTTCACCGCCCCGGCGACGGCCGCGCCGCAGGAGCCGCCGCACAGGATGCCCTCCTCGCGGACCACCCGGCGGGTCATGTGCATACACTCGCGGTCGTTCACGCGGACGACGTCGTCGATGTACTGCCAGTCGATCGTCGAGGGCATGAAGTCCTCGCCGATGCCCTCCACGACGTAGGGGAAGGCCGGGGTGAGCTGCCCGGTGTGGAAGTAGTCGTAGTACAACGACCCCACGGGATCGACGCCCACCACCTTGATGTTGGGGTTCTTCTCTTTGAGGTACTTCGCGATGCCCGAGACCGTGCCGCCGGTGCCCAGGCCACAGATCAGCACGTCGAGCTGGCCGTCGAGCTGCTCCCAGATCTCGGGGCCGGTCATGTTGTAGTGCGCCGCCGGGTTCGACGGGTTGTGGTACTGGTTCGCGAAGAACGCGCCGGGCTCGTGGCCCAGGCGGCGGCTCACGCTGTAGTAGCTGCGCGGGTCGTCGGCCTCGACCGCGGTGGGGGTGATCACCACCCGCGCGCCGTAGGCCCGAAGCGCCGCGCGCTTCTCTTCAGACTGCTTGTCGGGCATCACGAAGGTGCACTTGTAGCCCTTCACGGCGCCGACCATCGCCAGACCGGCCCCGGTGTTGCCCGAGGTGCCCTCGACGATGGTGCTCCCCGGGGTGATCGCCCCGCTGGCCTCGGCGTCAGCGATGATCTGCAGGGCGATGCGATCCTTGATGGAGCCGCCGGGGTTCAGCATCTCCAGCTTGGCGTAGACCGTGGCCTGTAGGCCCTCGGTGACGCTGTTGAGGCGGACGATGGGCGTGTTGCCCACGCAGGACAGGACGTTGTCATGAACGTTACGCACGGCGGCTCTCTCCCGGGCTTCGGCATGGCTATAATCCGACCCTCGCCTCTACGGGAGTCAGCGTGGACGATTCCAGGGATCGCCTGGTACGCAAAGGCAGCTACATCGACGGCTCGTTCGTCCGCCCCGAGCGGGTAGACGGCTACATCAACGGCGTCAACCCTGGCGACCGCGCCGACATCTTGGGGCGCTTCGCGTTCTCTGAAGACGCCGTCGATGACGCCGTCGAGCACGCCACCATCGCCTCACGCATCTGGCGCCACGTCCCCCTCGCCGAGCGCGTGGCGGCGGTGCGGCGCTTCCGGCAGACCATCGCCAAGGCCGGTGAGAAGCTGATCGTGCTCAGCACCCGAGAGACCGGGCGGCCCTCGTGGGAGACCCGGCAAGAGCTCGGGCAGACGCTCTTGGCCTTGGAGCAGCTCATCGAGGAGGGCCCCGTTCGCCTGGCGCCGAAGGTGCTGGAGCAGACCTTGGGCCGCGCCGACCGTTTCCCCCGGGGCGTGGTCGGGATGCTGCTCCCCTTCGCCCAGCCGCTGTACTACATCTGCGTGTGGACGGCGGCGGCGATGTTGGCGGGCAACACCGTCGTCTTCAAGCCCTCGAAGTTCACGCCCGGCCTGGGCCAGCACCTCGCCGAGATGTGGGACCAGTGCAAGCTGCCGCGCGGCGTGATCAACATGGTCCAAGGCTCGGGCTCCGGCGTCGGCCGCCGCCTGCTCGGCCACCCGCGCCTCGGCGCGCTCATGGTCGCGGGCAGCCACGAGACCGTGAGTGAGGTGCGCCGCCTGCTCCTGGACCGCTCGGAGCTTCCTCTGATCACCCAGTCCGCGGGCAAAGGCGCGGCGGTGGTGCTCGACGGCTGCGAGCTCGACCGGGCGGTCTACGACACCATGGTCGGGGCGTTTCTGGGCTCAGGCCAGCGCCCGTTCAACACCGGCCGGGTGATCGTGCAGGCCGGGGTGTACGACGAGTTCATCGACTCCTTGCTGCGCCGCACAGCGAACCTCACCGTGGGCTACGGCTTCGACAAGAGCGTGTTCATGGGCCCGCTCATCTCGGAGAACCTGCGCAGCCGCTTCCGCAAGTACGGCCGCGCGCTCACCCAAGGCGGCGCCGGTCCGCTCTTGGAGGGCAGCTTCAACAACCGCACCGAGCGCCGGGGCTTCTACGTCACCCCGGCGATTCACCTCGTCGATTGGCAGTCCGGCCAGGCCTTCTTAGACGCCGAGCCCGTGGGCCCCACCCTGCTCGTCTACCGCGTCGGCGCCGTGGACGAGGCCGTGGCCCTGCACAACCAGCTCGCCCACCGCCCCGTCGCCAGCGTCTACCCCTCCACCCAAGAGGCCGACCTCCAGGGCCTCGTCGACCGCCTGCGCGCGGGCGTCGTACACATCAACCTGCCCACGACCACCTCCACCCTGCCCCTGCCCGCCGTCGGCTTAGGCCGCAGCGGCGGCGTCGGCACCGGGGTTGAGCTCCTCGACGCCTTGACGACTCCGCGCACGCTGCTCAGCGCCGACCGCCCGTTCAACCCGGCCCAGGCCTTGCCGGGGACGAACTGGGAGGCGGATCTGACGCACACCTTGGTCGAGGTGGATGACCTCGATGAGGACACGCTGGTGGATGACGACCTGTCGAATGTGCTGGAGCCGGAGGTTTAGCGACGCTGCGCGTCTTGGGATACGATGGGGGTAGCCTCGCGGATAGTCTCCGCGACGGTGTTGGAGGTGCCCCTTGCGCGCTGGCTCACGCCTGCTGATCATGCTCTTCGCCGTTGGCTGCGGCCGGGGTGGGATCGGGGTCACCGATCCCGATCGCCTGCTCAACCACTTCCAGCGCGCCGACTTGGAGGCCAGCGTCGTGGATTTTTTGAGCGCGGCGGGGGTGGATGACCTCAAGCTCCACGAGATCAGGGTTGTGCCCGATGGGTCGATCGTCGGGGCGCACGCCAGAGGCGCATACAGCCAGCGGCGGCGGCTGATCCTGCTCACTGAAGAGGGGGCGACCCTGAACGCTGGGCCCGGGGGAGCCCTTTGGCATGAGCTCTGCCACGCCCTCGACAGCACCAACGACATCACGGAGCAGCACCCTGACCACTTCGACCCCACGACGGCGAACGAGCCCATCTTGGAGC
>JBEAVX010000586.1:0-8001 GCA_041160755.1 Pseudomonadota bacterium | reverse complement strand
GAACAGCTTGGCGACCTCCTTGAGCGGGCCCCAAGAGAACTCGTTCGCCTCGTGCACCTCTTTGGGGGTGAGCTTGAGGCTCACGCCGGCGACGATGAGCAGGATCACCTCGCGGGCGATGTTCTGGTGCTCGACATGAATGCCGCCGACGTCCACATAGGTGCCGGGCTTCCACATCGCCGAGAGCAGCACCGCGCCGATGACCGCGAGCAGGAGCGGCAGGTTCACCAGGCCGTCAAGGCCGTACTTCTCATCGCTGGGCTCGGCCTTGCCGGTCTCGCGCTTGTAGGCCCAGGTGTCAAGGGCGAAGAAGATCAAGAACAGCGGGATCGCGACGGTGAGCATCTCTTTCCAGAGGTGCGTGATCGTCCACGAGAACTCGATGCCCTTCAGGAAGCCCATGAACAAGGGCGGGTCGCCGAGCGGGGTGAGCGCGCCGCCGAGGTTCGACACCAAGAAGATGAAGAACACGAAGATGTGGGTGGTGTTGCTGCGCCAGAGGTTCGCCCGGATAAGCGGCCGGATGAACAGCATCGACGCGCCCGTGGTGCCCGTCCAGCTCGCCACGGCCGTGCCCGCCACCAAGATGCCCAGGTTGGAGAGCGGCGTGCCGCCGAAGGCGCCCCGGATTCGGATGCCCGCCGCCACGGTGAACAGCGCGGCGATGAGCGCGATGAAGGGGATGTACTCCAACAACAGCGTGTGCAGCACGATGTGCAGGGCGAAGCCCGGGCCGTAGCTCACGGCCATCGGCACCACAAACGCCGCCGCCCAGGCCGCGGCGACCTTCCCGTAGTGGTGCTCCCAGAAGTGAGAGGCCAGGAGCGGGAACACGGCGATGGAGAGCAGGATGCCCGCGAAGGGCACGCCCCAGATGAGGCCGATCTCGGCGCCGTTGAGCGACTCACCCTCCCCCGCCCAAGCCAAGGACGGGAGGAGCATCCACATCAGGAACATGATCATGCGCTGCAAGAGACCTCCTGCGCGCTCGCCCGCCGCAGGTGCGCGCGGCGGGGGAGACGAGTGAAGATGTTACGCGCCGCCGCCGCCCGCCGCAAAAGCAACCGGGGGAATCCTTCGCCGCGCGCGCCCTTGAGCGCGCCGTTTCGCCCGTCTCACGGCGAATTCGGCGCGTGTCAAGAGGCTGTGACGGACGCAGAGACGACGGATCTCCCGCCTCGCTCGGGGCGCAGCCACCAGAACCTGCGCCTCAGCCCGGGGTCTCGTCGGTCTTCTTCTTGGGGCGGCTGATGCGCATCCGGCCCTCGTTCTGCGAGAAGCCAAAGAGGTCGTCAAGCCCGGCGTCCGGGCCCGGGGGCCTGCGGGAGAGCTCGGGCGCCGGCTTCGGCGCGGCGGCCTTCGGCGCGGGCTCCTCGTCCAAGGCGCGCTCGACGGGCGGAGGCAGCGCGGCGCCGCTCGGCAGGTAGCCGATCTCCTCGGTGACCTCCTCCGCCCGGGCCTCACGCACGATGGGCGCGTTGGAGGTCTCGACGGCCTTGCCCACCCGCAGACGGCCGGCGCTCGTCATCGACATGGCGCGTCCCGACGAGGCGTCGTCACCCCCGCCGCCTCCCCCGCTCGTGGGGGCCTTGGGCGGGCCTTTGCCAGAGTCGGCGAGCTCCGGGCGCACCGGCAGGGGCGGCACCTTCGCGCCGGGGCCGGGGCCGACGACCTTCGCGCCGAAGGGGTTGTTCGTCGCGGGCTTGGGCGCCTGGCGCATCGGCCGCGCCTTGCCGTTGCGGATCTCCCCTTTGGGCGGGGGCACCGAGCCTGACGTCACGTCGCCGATGCGCCGCGCGGGGCCCTTGGGGCCGTCTTCGCGGGGCTCGGCGCTCGGGGCGGCGGCCTTGAGCGCCGGGGGCAGGTTGGGCTGCTTGTTCGCCGAGGGCGGGGCCTTGGGCGTGGCGTGGGGCGCCGGGGCGCGCCGTTGGTCAATCTGGAGGCTCACCGGGCCCAAGGCGATGTCGCGCTCTTTGGCGTCGGCGTCGTAGGGGTTGGCGACGCCGATGCGCTCGAAGAGGCGGGCGCGGCGCTCGCTGCCAGGCGCGCCATGGGCGCGGCGGTTGATCCGCTCGGCGAGGGCGGACATGCCCTCACGCTCGTAAACCTCGCCAGAGGTGACCAGCTCCCGCGCCGTCGGCTCGGGCGCGGGGACACGGGGCTTGTCGGCCATCGTTCTCTCCTCAGCGGCCTTCCTGGACCTGGACGCTCAGCTTCTCTGCCCGCCGCCCGAAGAGGGCGACCGTGGTGGGGAGGCCACGGTCTGCAGCGGTCTGATGGATCATGACAGGAAGCCACCACGCCGTCTCTACGTCAACCGCGTAGACGAGCAGGACTCGTCCATCCCCCCACGGCAGGCTCATCCAGTAGCCTGTGGCGCGGCTCATCGGGGAGGCGCCGGAGGGGATCATCTCCCAGCGCATGGTGCGTCCGGCGGTGGACGGCGCCGCGCGGCTCTCGACGGCGTAGCGGGTGACCACCCCCTTCGTCGTCAGCTCCATGCCCCAGCGCAGGCGCTCTTGGGGGCGCTCTTGTCCGCTGGGCTCGGTCCACGACGCCGTGACGTAGGGCAAGAACAGCACATAGTCATCGGGGTTCAGGATGACGTCCCAGACTTGCTCCTCGCTCGCGCGCACGAGGACCATCGACCGCCCGGCGCTGCCGCCTTTGTTCAGATCCGCGCGCCAGACGACCTCCCCGGCGTTCAGGCGCACCCGCTCGGCGTCGGTGAGCTCCAGCGGGGGCGCCGGCTCGTCCCACAGCACAGGCTCCGCGGCCACGGCGAGGCGCGTCAACAGCGCGGCGAGGGCTCCGGGCAGGGTCATGGGGTGTCTCCAGCGACGTGAACCTCCACGCCTGGCGAGGCCGCGAGGCGCCGCGCCAAGGCGACCCGCACGGCGTCGGCGTCCAGCGCGCGGATGAGCCGCTCCGCCGTGGCCCGGGCCGTGCGTGCGTCCCGACCGTACCGCTCCCACAGCGCCAGCTCAAGGGCCCGGCTGCCCGCGCGCTGACGGCCCATCGCCAAGCCGCCAAGCGCGCTCTCTTTGACGCGGCTCAGCTCCGCCGGGGTGGGGCCCTCTTGCGCGAAGCGGCAGACCTCCTCGCGTAAGGTCTTGATCGCCTCCGCCGCGCGCTCTGGCGCGGTGCCCATGCTCACCGAGAAGTGGCCGACGTCCCAGCCGTCTTGGCTGTCGGCGGAGACGTGGTACGCCAGCCCCCGACGATCCCGCAGCTCCACGAACAGCCGCCCGCCTTGGCCGCCCAAGGCTGAGGCGGCGAGGCCCAAGGCGTCGGCGTCAGGCTCCCCGAGCCGCGCGCCGGGCCAGCCGAGCCAGAGCCAGGCCTGCTCACGCTCCGAGGGGACCCGTGAGCGCTGGAGCGTGGTCGGGAACTGCGCCTGGGGGCGAGGTCTGGGCATGTAGGGGCCGCCCGGCAAGCCGGAGAGGGCCCGACGGAGCCGACGCAGGGCGCGGTCTGGGGTGAGCGCGCCCGTCGCGGCGACGACGAGGTTTCCCCCATAAAAGACCCGCTTGTGCAGCGCGCGGAGCTGCCCGGCGCCCAGGCGCGGCAGGCGGTGCTCGGCGCCGTCGAGGTCGAGGCCGTAGGGGTGCGGCCCAAACAGCGTCCGCAGCCCGTGGCGCTGGGCGACGTCTTGGGGGCTGTCGTGCAGGAGGCGCTCCTCCTCGATGATCTCGTCCCTGGCGCGGTTGAGGTCACCCTCGTCGAAGAAGGGGCGCGCGAGGAGCGAGGCGAGGAGCGTGATGCCGTCGTCGAGGAGCTCTGGGGTCTGCTCGGCCCGGGCGCCCTGAGTGCTGCGCCCTGAGAACGCGTCGAGCTCGGCGCCGCGCCCATCCAGAAGCTCCGAGAGCTCTTGTAGGTTCATGCCGTCGGCGGAGACCGTGCGCGCCCAGAGCTCCGTGAGCCCAGAGTGCGCCGGGCGCTCCTCAAGCTGACCGCCGAGCACCACAGCGCGCAGCGCCGTGGCGGGGCTCGACTCCACACACTCCACGACCAGGGTGACGCCGTTGTCGAGCACCTCGCGGTAGATCGCCGGGCGGGGCGCGACGATCGGGGACGGGGCGCGCACGGCGCGGTCGATGCGCTCGCGGAACTGCGCGGCGCTGAGCTCCCCCTCGGGCAAGAGCGCGCCGACGACGAGGGACTCGGGCCGCAGGCGCTCCCGGGCCACGCGGCGCAGATCGTCGGGGCTCACCCGCTCCAACATGCCCCGATACCGGGCGCCGCCGTCGGGATCGTTCATCGCCAAGAGGTGCCAGGCGTTCGCGTGGGCCCGGCCTTCTGCCGTCTCTTCGTCCCCACGGAGCCCGGCGAGCATCCGCCCACGGGCGCGCTGGGCGACCTCCAGGGGCAGGCCATCCCGGGCCACCCGTCGCAGGGCCTCGACGCAGATGTCCAGGGCCTCGGGGAGCTTGCCTTGGCGCGGGGCGAAGCCGAAGCTCAAGAGGCCGTCCTCACGCTCGGACTCGTGGTGGCCCCAGGTGGACGTGACGAGGCCCCGGGTGGCCTGCAGCTCAGCGCCGAGCACTGAAGAGAAGCCCTCGCCCAAGGCGTTCGCCAGGAGATCCGCCGCCGCCGAGCCCGGCGCCCGGCAGCCGAGGCCCCGAAACGCCAGCTCAACCAAGGGCTCCTCAAAGCGCCCCTCGATGAGCGTGGTCCGGCGACGGCGCTGGGGGGCCGCCGCGCGCAGGGGCTCAAAAGACGGCGACGGGCCCTCGGCGTGGGGCGGCACGAGGCGATCGACCAAGGCGCGGGCCTCGCCGACGTCAAACGCCCCGGCGATGGAGATGATGAGCTTGTCCGGGCGCACCCAGCGGCGCCAGAAGCCGAGCAGGGTGTCTCGGGTGAGCGCCTTCACCGCGCGCTCGCTGCCCGCGATGGGGCGCCCGTAGGGGTGATCCTGAAACGCCGCCGCCGCGACGGCCTCGCTGAGCACCTGATCGGGGTCGTCGCGCACCCCACGCAGCTCATCGAGGATCACCTCACGCTCACGCTCGATCTCGTCAGGATCAAACAAGCTCGCCCGGAGCATGTCCGTGAGCACCTCAAGGCCCAGGGTGAAGCGCTCCGCGGGCAAGGTGGCGAAGTAGGCCGTGGACTCGAAGGTCGTCCAGGCGTTGATGTCGCCCCCGGCGCCCTCCACCTCCGCCGCGATGGCGCCGACCCCACGGGTGGGCGTGCCTTTAAACAGCATGTGCTCGACGAAGTGGGCCGCGCCGTGCTCGTCCGGGCGCTCATTCACGGCGCCCGCATCGACCCAGAGCTGCACGGCGCAGCAAGGCGCGTCGGGCATCGGGTCGAGGAGAAGGCGCGCGCCGGAGCGGGTGCGCTCGATCATGCAGGGGCTCCCAGAGAGTACAGGCGCCCGGCTATAACCCGACGATGCCGATGAACCTGCCCGCGTGGGGTGTGTACGTGCACATCCCCTGGTGTCGCACCCGCTGCCCCTACTGCGCCTTCACGATCGTCGTGGATCGAGACAGCCCAAAACACGCCTATACCCTCGCTTTGTTGCGGCAATGGGAGGCGACAGCACCCCACTTCCCCTCCCCGCCCACCACTCTGGCCTTCGGCGGCGGCACGCCGAGCCTGCACCCGCCGGAGGACCTCGCGGCGATCATCCGCACGATCCGGCCCACGGGCGAGGTGAGCCTAGAGGCCAACCCCGGCCAGGTGAGCGCGGCCCTGCTGGGCGAGTGGCGTGAGGCCGGGGTCACCCGGGTGAGCGTCGGGGTGCAGACCTTCTCTCGCCGCCACGCCCGCCTGCTCAACCGGGGCCACACCGTCGAGGACGCCCAGACCCTCCTCGGCCTGGTCGCCGAGGCCGGATTCCGCTCCTGGAGCGCCGATCTCATCTTCGCCACCCCTGGGCAGACCTTGGCGGAGCTCGACGACGACCTCGACGCGCTCTTGGCCACAAACCCGCCCCATGTGAGCCTCTACGGCCTCACCGCTGAAGAGGGCACCCCCTATGGCCGCGCCGTGGCCGATGGGCGCATCACCCCCGCCGATGAGGACCATTGGCGAGCCGCGTATGAGCGGGTGGTCAGCCGCCTAGAGGCCGAGGGCCTCGGCCGCTACGAGGTCTCCAACTTCGCCCGGCCCGGTCACCGATCGGCGCACAACGAGCATTATTGGCGGGGTCGGCCTTATGCGGGGCTTGGCGTCGGCGCCGCCGGGTATTGGCCCGATGGGGCGCGCACCCAGGGCCCCGAGGACGTCGCGGCGTACATCGCCGACCCGGTCGGGACGACGACCATCGAGCGCCCGAGCCCCCAAGACGCCGCCGTGGACTGGCTCGTCGGCACCACACGGCACATCGACGGCCTGCGCCTGGAGGAGCTCGCGGCGCGGGGGTTCACGCTGCGTGAGGACGTGGTCCGAGGGCTCGTCCGCGCGGGTCTGCTCAACCGCACCGCCACCGGCCTCCACTTGACCTCCGCCGGGTTCCCCGTCGCCGACGGCGTGCTGAGCCGCCTCGCCGACGCCTTGGCGCCGATCGGGGGCTGAGCCCTTCACTCGGGCGACAGCTCGATCACCACGAGCTCCGGGCGGCACAAGAAGCGGATCGGCGGCGCCTCGGAGCGCTCCAGGCCGACGCCCCGGGAGACCACGAGGTGGCGACCCGGGCCCAGCTCAAACGTGCCCCCGGCGGCCATCGCGCGAGGAAGGTGCGAGAACGTGATCGGCGGCCCAAAGAACGGGAGCTGCACCTGGCCGCCGTGGGTGTGCCCGCCGATGAGCAGATCCGCGCTGTTCTCGCCCAACGCGAAGTCCGGAATGTGGCCCACGATCACATGAAAGCCCCCTTTGGGCGCCACCTTGAGCTTCGGATCACCCGAGTCCCGCAGGACGAGGCCCGTCAGCGTCAGCTCCCCTACCCTCACCGTGGCCGTCTTGGGGAACACCGTGACGCCGAGGCCATGAAAGCGGCTGCCCCAGGCGCGATCCCCCGACTCGGCGTTGCCCTCCACGGCGAACACCCCGTCACGCGCCGTGACGCCGAGCTGGGTCCAGAGCGCCCGCAGCGCCGCCCACTCACGGTTCGCCGCGTCTTGGGTCGCCGCCTGAATATAATCTCCCGGAAGAAGCAAGATATCTGGCGCCTCACGCACGACCTCGGCGAGCACCTCGGCCTCGTAGTCGCCGACGTCATCGGTCTGCAGATCGCTGAGCACGACGATCTTCACCGGCTGGGTGAGCTTGGGGCTCGTGAGCTGCACCCGGCGCACCTCCAGCCAATGGGGCTCCACCAAGAAGGCGTCCAGCCCGACGAGCGCCAAGGCCAAGGCGAGGCCGCCCAAGGCCCAGCGGGTGAGCCCCCCCGACCGACGCGCCAGGGCGAGGAGGAGCGCCGGGCCGTGAACGAACAAGGCCTGGCAGCCGAGCGCCATGCTGCCCCAGATCGGGTGCGGGAACAGCGGCGACACCACGACGACCAGGAGCACCGCGCTCGCGCCGCCGACGAGGACGCTCAGCAGCGGGCCCTCCTCGGGGCGACGCTGGACACGCACGACGAGCCCCAGCACGACCAAGCCGAGGAGCACGAAGTACACGAGATGCACGAGGAGCTCCGTCATCACCCCTCCAAGACGAGCGCGTCCTCGATCTGGATCTGCAGCTTGTCCACGCCTTGCCAGGAGTTGACGCCGAGCTTGCCGAGCAGCTCCACCGACGGCGCCGAGGCCAAGGCGGCGCGGTGCGGCGCGCCGTCCCACCACACGAGGCTCACCGGGCGAGGCCCCGCGCCGACGAGGTCACCCATGAGGTGCCGGTCTTTCACTACCCGCAGGCCGGTCAGGCGCGCGCCGGTCACCCAGATCTTGGGCTCGGGGTTGTCCTTGCCGTGGGGCTCAAGCTGGCCGAGCGCCTCGACGAGCCCCATGCTGAGCGCCTGGGGCGGCAGGCGCAGCTCGGCGGCGCGGCAGCGCTGGGGCGCGCGCTCGCCGAGCCGAGACGTGGCGCTCTCCAAGAGCATCGCCG
>JBEAVX010000533.1:0-3462 GCA_041160755.1 Pseudomonadota bacterium | reverse complement strand
CTTCGCCTGAGCGTGCCGCCGGGGTCGAAGGTCACCCTCGACGGTGAGGCGCTCATCCTCAACAACAAAGGCGAGGCCGAGCGCGCGCTCATCGCTGGGGTGCCCGTGACCCTGCGTGTGGAGCCCGACGGCGCGTCCCCCACCGAGGAGCGCCTCACCCCCCAAGAGGGTCAGGTCTGGGTGGTCCAGGTCGTCTCTAAGGCGCTCTCTCCCAAAGACTCCAAACGCTGAGCGCCGAATGACTGATGCTCCCCAAGACTTGGGACCGATGAAGCACGACCCGCTGCCCCTCGCCGCGCTCAAGGCGCTGCGGCCTCGGCAGTGGGCCAAGAACGCCTTCGTCTACGCCGCGCTCTTCTTCTCGTTCAACTTCACCGTGCCCGAGCAGGTGTTGCGGGCGAGCCTGGGGTTCTTGGCGTTCTGCCTGATCTCCAGCACGGGCTACGTCTTCAACGACCTGCGCGACGCTGAAGCCGACCGGCTGCACCCCCAGAAGCGCAAGCGCCCCATCGCCTCCGGGGCGGTCTCGCCGGGCTTGGCCTGGGGGATCATGGTGGCCTGCTTCGTCGGCGGCTTCGGGCTGGCCTTGGCGGTGTCGCCGGCCTTCGCGGCCGTGGCCTTGCTCTACTTCGTGACCACCTTCTCCTACACGCTGATCTTCAAGAACTTCGTGATCTTGGACATCATGCTCCTCGCCGCGGGCTTCTTGTGGCGGGCGGTCGCCGGGGCCGTGGCCATCGACGTGTTCATCTCGCCGTGGCTGTTGTTGTGCACGGGGTTCTTGGCCCTGTTCATCGGCTTCAACAAACGCCGGGGTGAGCTGATGCTCTTGGAGGACGGCGCGGCCAAACACCGCAAGAACCTCTCGGAGTACAGCCCGGCGCTCCTCGACGAGTTCCAGGCGATCACCACGTCGGGCACGGTGATCAGCTACGCGCTGTACACGGTCTTGGCCTCGCCGACGCCGTACCTGCTCGCCACCTTGCCGTATGTGCTCTACGTGATCTTCCGCTACATCTACCTGGTGCAGAGCGGCGGCGACGGCGGCGGCGACCCCAGCGGCACGCTGACCCGCGACAAGCCGATCCTCGTCACGGGCCTGCTCTACGTGCTCACGACGATCCTCATCCTCGTGTTGGCCGGGCCGAAGATCCCCTGAGCGACGCCGGTTGGGCCGGGGCTCAGCTCGGGCCGGTCGGGGAGAGGCTCAGCGCCAAGGTGAGCGCCTGGAGCGACGGGGCGCTGGCGAGCTCGACGAGGGGCTCGTTCGCGTCGCGGTCGGCGTAGCGGATGACCAGGGGCAGGCCGAGCTGGTCCGCCGGGCCGCTCGGGTGGCGTCCCGGCGCGGGCAAGGCGAGCTCAAAGGCCCGGCCAAAGAGCGCGCTGTCATCTTCCACACAGCGGGCCAGCGCCGGGCAGGCGTCGTCTTGGCCGAGATCGAGGTGGACCTTCAACCCCGGGCCGAGCTCGATGGTGACGTGATCGCCGGGGATGAGCTGGTCGTCGCGCACCCGCACGGCGAGCAGCACCTCGCCCCGCCAGCGCCGCGCGGCGACGGAGAGCGAGGCGTCGCGGGGGCCGCCCCAGACCTCGGGCTGGGTGACGACGTGGCCGACATCGCTGATGGCGACGGCGCGCTGGTGGCTCCACTCGTCGAGGTCGCCGTCGATGTCGGCGTTCAGGGGGCTCGCCCCGATCGCGTCTACGCTGCGGAACTCGGCGTCGAGGAGCTCAAGGGTGTCGTCGTCCAGCTCACCCTCGTTGAACAGGCCCACGGCGAAGACCCGGGCGACGCCGTGCGCGATGGGGATCGGCGAGCCCATGTGGGGCAGGTGGAGCAGGAGCTTGTCGTCGCGGCTGAACAGGCGGAAGCCGTCGCCGGGGCCCTCGCGGGCGTCGGTGAGCCGCATCGTGGGGGCGGAGGCGACGGCGCCGGTCTGGACGTTGGTCCACGAGAGCGTCTCGGGCGCGGGATCACCCCGGCGAGAGGGGCGCCAGAGGCCCTCGGCGTTGAGCACGGCGAGGCCCGGCGCGTACCGCAGGGCCGGGTCGCGGCGGGGGTCGTCGAGGCGCACGAGGATCGTCGCCCGGCTGTGATCGGCGAGCTCGATCGCCGCGAAGCCGAGCGTCGGCAGCGCCTCTTCAGCGACGGCCAGGGCCGTGGCCTCGACGGCGTCGTCGGGGCTCAAGCAGCCCAGCAGCAAGAGGCTCAGGCCGAGCACACCGCCTCCAGCAAGGCGTCGATGGGCGGACCCTCGGTGACCGAGGCGCCGAGCCGCACGAACCGCAGCCGCCCGCCGGGGCCGACGACGAACCAGGCCGGGAGCTGGCGGGGGTCGCCATCGACGCGGCCTTGGCCGTAGCTCAGGCCTTCAGCGAGCTCTGGCAGGCCGCCCAAGGCGAGGGTCCGGGCCGTGCCCAAGAGCGAGCGGTCGAGGCCGACGCCCCAGGCCTCAAAGTGGGCGCGGTCGGGGTCGCAGATCACGGGGAAGAGGAGCTGGTGCCGGGGCACGAAGTCCGTGGCCACCTCAAAGGGAGAGGGCGTGATCACAAGAACTTGGGCGCCGACCACGTCAAACTCGGCGTAGCGGGCCTGGAGCTGGGCCAAGGCGGCGCGGCAGAACGGCGAGCCGAGGTGGCGGACAAAACACACGGCGACGGGGTGACGCTGCTTGGCGCCGAGCACCACCGGCAGGCCGAAGACGGGCTGCGCGACGAGCGGTGGGGCGATGTCTCCGACGCTGAGCATCCTGCGAACTCCTTCACGGACGGGGCGTTATACCCGAGGTCTGGGGGGGACGGCCACCGATGTGTAGGGTAAGAGAGAGGTCTGGAGGCTCGAATGATCTGGACGCTGCTCTTCGCTTGTGTGGGCGCTGATGACGTCAGCGACAAGGGGGACGACACCGCCGCCGAGGTGATCACCGTCCCTGAACCCCCGACGCCCCCGGCCTATTCGGGCGGGGACTGTCCGGAGATCGTCGATGGCTCAAACACCGGCTTCCTCTCCGCCGGTCAGGAGCGCAGCTTCTACGTGGCGCTCCCCGAGAACCCCGAGGGCGCCCCGGTCATCTTCGCCTGGCACTGGCTCGGCGGCACGGCCACGCAGATCATGTCGTACATGCACCTCGGCGACTGGGCGGATCAAGGCGCCATCGTCGTGGCCCCCAACTCCTGCTGCGGCACCTTCGAGTGGAGCTTCTCGGCGAACGACGACCCGTCGATCGACCTCACCTTCTACGACGACCTGCTCACCTGCGTGAACGAGCAGTTCAGCCCCGATCTCAGCCGGGTCTACACCACGGGCATGAGCGCCGGCGGTCTGTGGACGTCGTACCTGCTCATGCACCGCGCCGACTCCTTGGCCGCCGCCGCGCCGATCTCGGGCGGCACCGCCGAGCTCATGGACTTCAACCCGCCCGCGCTCATACCCGTGGTGTAGACGCGGCTGAGATCGGGGCT
>JBEAVX010000530.1:0-3058 GCA_041160755.1 Pseudomonadota bacterium | reverse complement strand
GAGCCCAAGGTTGGGCTTCCTTGGGGATGTTCTGGAGCCGCCGCGCCCAGCTCCGCCGCGCTGGCGCTGTTGGGCCTGCTCACCCTTCGTCGGCGCCGGTCCGCCTGATCTGCTGGAGACTGTATGCTCATCGCCTTTGCGCTCTCCACCGCCTTCGCGTACTCCATCGCCGCGCCATGCCCGCCGCTCATGGTGAGGGACACCCGGCCCGCCCTTGGGCAGACGGACGTGCCCACCGACGCCCGCCTCGTCGCCGTGCTCTACGGGGACTGTGGGGGATCCGGCACCTACCTCGTCGAGCTCCTGGGCGCGGACGGCGCGGTGCTTCAGAGCGACACGCAGACCGTCACCGTGCCCGACATGAGCGGCCTGCTCGTGCTCACGCCCGAAGGTGGCCTGGCCTCCAACACAGACCACGTCCTGCGGGTCACCCCGGAGGACGGCGGCGAGGTGAGCGAGGTCGCCTTCACCACCGGTGACGGGCAGGTGGTGGGCCTCGGCGCGGGGGTGCCCAGCCTAAGCCTGGAGTACGCCTCGGCGACCAAGGTAGACGGCGAGTGGGTGGTGGCCTGGGGCGCGCGCATCGACGCGGCGGCGGACCCTGATGGGCTCTCACTGGTCGGGATCCTGAGCGAAGAGGAGGGCGTGGACGGCTTCGCAGGGGTCGCCGCGCCGGACTCGGCGGGCATCGCGGTGCTCTATGGCTCACAGACCGTCTCGGAGAAGCCCCGAGAGCTGTGCCTCGACGCCGTGCAGCTCGACGGCCTCGGCGTGGAGTCTGAGGCGGTGGAGGCCTGCCTTGAGGTGGATCGCCAGGGCTGCAGCACGGCGCCCGCCGCGCCGGGGTTGTTCGCGGCGGTCCTCGCCCTGCTCGGGCTTCGGCGGAGGGCATCACCCAGAGGTCACAGTGTCGTCTAGGCTCAACCTCCTCCTCGTCAGCTTCGGGCTCCTGGCCTGCAAAGACGCGCCGCCTGTGGATGACAGCGGCCTTCCGAGCATGGACTTCGGCGAGGGCCCCTGCGCCGAGAAGGCGGTAGCGCTGGGGACGCTGTACTGCGCGCACCAGCTCCCCGAGGACGGCTGGGCCACGCTCACCCGCCCCGCCGGGGCTGTGGACCAGGTGCGGGCCACGAAGTACCTCGCGAGCGCCAGCGAGGACGCGCCGCTGCCGACGCTGTTCGTGAACGTCAACAAGCTCGATCTGCACTACGATCTGCTCACCCATGTCTTCCCCGAGTATTATTCTGAGCTAGACCGCCAAGACTACATGGCCTTGGTGGTGGATCCCCAAGAGCGCAGCTACTACGCCGGGAACCTCGCGGAGTACATCGACCCCAAAGGCGGCAGCTTCTTCGGCTTCACCATCTGGGACGACCCCGCCGACACCACGACGACGATTCAGTACAAAGACGCGCTCAAGGTCTACGAGGATCTGCTCAGCCGCATCGACCCGCGCCTCCTCGCCGATCGACCGCTCACCTTTGTGCCCAACTCGGGTAACCAGCGCGACGAGGTGGCCTCGTGGACGGACGCGGCGTTCCCGATCCGGGGCGTCGAGGATGGCGTAGTTTATGAGGCCTACACCGTCGCCGTCGGCTACGGGACGGTTCGTCTGTTCACCTTGGCCGAGCTTGAGCGGGCCGAGGCGGAGGCGAGCTTCGGCTTTCAAGACCTGCTCATCCTGGAGGAGGCGCCGTTTGACATCGAGCGGGTGATCGCCGGGGCGGTGACCGGCAGCCGCCAAGGGGAGCTGTCTCACCTCAACGTGCGCAGCGCCGCCCGAGGCACCCCCAACTGCTACGTGAAGGACGCGCTCGTGGCGCTGGCGGAGTGGGAGGGCCAGCTCGCGCGCTTAGAGTGTGGTGAGGACGGCTTGAGCGTACAATCGGCGACGCTCGCCGAGGCCGAGGTCTTCTGGGCCGAGCTTCGCCCCGACCCGGTGACGATCCCCGCCGTAGACCTCACACAGACCGCGCTCACGCCGCTGTGGGAGCTGCCTACGGCGACGGTCGAGGAGCGCCGCGCCGGGCTCACGGCCTATGGCGCCAAGGGCACGAACCTCGCCGTGCTCACCCAGCGGATTGACCCCGAGCTCACCCTCGACGGGTTCCTGACGCCGTTTGTGGCGTACCACAGCTTCTTACAGACGGGCACCTGGACGGTGGACCTGGGCTTGGGTGAGGCCGAGTACAGCTTCGCCGAGACGCTCACGGCTTGGCACGAAGACCCCGAGTTCTTGACCGACGGCGCCCTGCGTCGGGAGCGCTTAGAGGCCCTTCGCGACGCCATCGAGGACGCTCCCCACGACGCCGAGCTCCTCGACGCGCTCACCGCCCAGATCATCGAGACCTTCGGAGATGACACGGTCATGGTGCGCTTCCGGTCGAGCTCCAACGCGGAGGACGGCCTAGAGTTCTCTGGCGCCGGGCTCTACCAGTCCGAGAGCGCCTGCGCGGCGGACGAGTGGGACGCCGACACGAAGGGCCCGAGCCTCTGCGACGCCGACACCAACAAAGAGCGCAGCCTGTCCGAGGCCTTGGGAGAGGTCTTCGCCTCGGTGTGGACGACGGAGGCCTGGGAGGAGCGGGAGTGGTACGGCATCGACCACCTCCAGGCCGAGATGGCGGTCTTGGTCAACACCCGCAGCGAGGATGAGCAGGCGAACATCGTCGCCTTCACCGGGGATCCCAACGACATCACCGACGATCGCCTGCTGGTGAACGCCCAGCTCGGCGCCTGGGACGTCGTGAGCGCTGAGCCCGGCGTGGTTCCCGAGAAGGTCTACCTCACCGTGACGGAGGGTGTCGTGACCAAGATTGAGCGGGTGTCGCCCTCGTCCCAAGTAGAGGCCGGGGAGGTCGTGCTCACCGATGCCCAGCTTGAGGCCTTGGGGGCGGCCTTGGCCCACATCACCGAGGTCATGCCCTTGGACCACAGCCCCGCGGCGGGCCACGACGTCGTCTGGGACACGGAGTGGAAGGTGCTCGACGACGGGCGGCTCATCGTCAAGCAGATCCGCCCCTTTCAGCGTTGAGGAGGCCGACGCGGACCGAAGGGC
>JBEAVX010000485.1:0-2509 GCA_041160755.1 Pseudomonadota bacterium | reverse complement strand
CGCAGCATCGGCGTGACGCGCCCGAAGCTCTACCGGATGCTCTGGGCGCATGACCTCGACCCCTCCGACTTCCGGGCACGGTGAGGGCCAGGCCCCCGTCAGAACGATTGTTCGTGGACGTTCCCGAACGTCCCAACACAACACACGAACACCTCTCGATCTATTTTTCACTATTTACGCAACCCCAACTACCACGCCGTTTCGGGGGCGTTAAGGTAAATGCAGACGCCCCCGCTGCTCAGCAGCGTCGCTGGCACAGCGGAGGCGCGGCCTCACACGTTCCCCCCAGAATCAAGCGCCGCTCAAACGGGGTTTCTTCCTTGAATCACCCGAATGAGCACGGTGACGATCGCCGCGATCAGGAGCAGGTGAATAAATCCGCCCATGGTGTTGGCGGTGACGAGCCCTAGGGCCCAGAGAATGACGAGAACGACGGCGATGGTCCACAGCACAGACACCTCCAGATGAGACAGTAGCTCAACGTCTCAATGCAACGATCGTGCCAGAACACGAAACCCCAGCGACACCGCATATGCGGCGTCTAAACCCTGCCGAACAAACGCCCCGCCGTCACGTTGACCGCTGGGACAAATCAAAATGATCGATTCAAAATAATCGACGATTTCGTCTGACATAGGAGCGAAGCCGATGCGCGCAGAAGACCTGGATCTGAAGGAGCTCTTAGAGCTTGACCCCGAGGGCGGCCAGATTCGTTTCGCGGGGCAACGAGCGCTCTTGCTCGACGCCGTGGCCATGGGGCTCCTGCGAAAGTACCTGGTCGAGAACTTCGGCAGCACCGCCGCGCGCACGGTGCTCACACAGTTCGGATTCGCCCATGGCTGGCGAATGGCCGACGCGATGCAAGGCCAGTTCGCCTGGGAGAGCCCTGAAGATCGGCGTCGCGCGGGGACACGTATCCACACCCTCGCCGGGCTGTTTCGTCTGGAGTCGGGCAGCGATGACCCGATGTCCAAGGGCGGCTCGATGCTCGCCTCGTCCTATGAGGCCGAGCAGCACCTCCTGCACTTCGGGCGCTCCGACGAGCCGATGTGCTGGACGATCTGCGGCCTCATCAGCGGATACCTCAGCCGCACCGTCGGCGAGGAGATCTTCGTCTTGGAGGATCGCTGCTTGTGTCGGGGCGACGCCGCCTGTCACCTCGTCGGGCGCAACCGTGATCACTGGCGGGATGAGCGGGCCGAGGAGCTGCGCTACTTCAATGAGAGCCGCCTCACCGACTGCCTCGACGTGTCGCTGCAGCGGGTCACCGAGACGCTCAAGCTCGCCGAGCGGAAGCTCCAGCGGCATCGGCGCGCGCTCATCCACGCCTCCCCCGAGCCCGTCGAGCCCTCGGGCATCATCGCGCGGAGCCCGGCGATGCGACTGGTGATGGACATGGCGCGGCGGGTGGCGCGGGTGGACTTCACCGTGCTCATCACCGGCGAGAGCGGGGCGGGCAAGGAGCGCATCGCCCGGCTGGTGCACGACGAGTCCGCCCGGGCGACGGGGCCGTTCATCGCCGTGAACTGTGGCGCCATCGCCGAGACGCTCCTGGAGAGCGAGCTCTTTGGTCACGCCAAAGGCGCGTTCACCGGGGCCACCCAAGATCGCCTGGGGCTGTTTGAGTCGGCCAACGGCGGCACGCTGTTCTTGGACGAGATCGGCGAGGTGTCCCCAGCGATGCAGATCAAGCTGCTTCGTGCCCTCCAAGAGCGTGAGGTGCGTCGTGTCGGCGAGAACAAGAGCCGCCGCTTTGACGTGCGGGTCGTCGCCGCCACCAACCGCGACATGGATCAGGCGATCTCTCTGGGCGCGTTCCGGCAAGACCTGTACTTTCGCCTCAAGGTGGTGGAGCTCATCGTGCCGCCCCTTCGGAGCCGAAAAGACGACATCCTCCCCTTGGCGCGGATGCTGCTCACCGACGCCGCCCGGAGCATGAGACGGAAGCTCACGGGCATGTCCACCGCGGCCGCCGACCAGCTCCTGCGGTACGCCTGGCCAGGCAACGTGCGTGAGCTGGCGAACACGATGCAGCGCGCGGCGGCCTTGGCCTTGGGCGACCGTGTGGAGTTGACGGATCTCCCCGAGGAGGTGCGGCAGGCGATCCCCCGAGGGATGGGCGTCGCTGGGCCCGTTCGCCCCCTGGACGAGATCGAGAAGGACTACATCCTCGCCGCGCTGGAGCAGAACGGCGGCAACCAAGCCCGCACCGCCGAGCAGCTCCGGATCGGCTCGGCGACGCTGTACCGCAAGCTCAAGCTCTATGGCCTCTTGCACCGACAGCGCGCGCAGCTTCGGGCGCAGGCCGCGCTCTAAGCCGGCGACGGACTGAGCGGAGGGTGGGGGGCGGCGCCTTGGAGAATGTTGCGATGCAGCATTCTCTGAGGCCGCCGCGGGGGCGCCGTCCGCGGGTCACGCTCACGCGGTGGCCTCGACGCCTCGCGGCGGCCACCCCAGACGCCGACCGGCGCGCCGCTCCCTCGACGCCACCTCCCCCCCGACATAGGAC
>JBEAVX010000305.1:0-8654 GCA_041160755.1 Pseudomonadota bacterium | reverse complement strand
CAGATCTTGTGCCCGTCGATGCCTACGACCGAGGCTCCGTCGCTTGGCGTGGCGTAGCCCAGGCCCTCATCGGCGCGGGGGTGCCCAACGTGCTCGCCTGGACCAACCTCGCGTATGTGGACGAGTGCGCCCGCATCACCCCCCGCTGGCACGACCAGTACCTCCGCAGCGGCGACGCCCACAAGGCCACCCAGAAGGCCCGGCAGGCGATCCTCGCCGCCGAGGAGTACAGCTTCGGCTGGCTCGCCCACTTCACCGGCTGAGCCACCCCAGGCTCAACGGCCGTCGTCGTCATCCCCCTCCAAGCTGATCCCCCCACTCGACACGTTCAGCCGGATGACGTCGTCGCTCTCGGGATCATCCTGCACGCCATCGACGCTGACGCCGCCGCTGTCTGCGCTCAGCTCCAGGCGATAGGCGCCTGCGGGCACCGTCACCTGGGCGCCGCCGGACGACACGTCCCCGTCGATGAGCGTCGGGCGGGCGTCGAAGTCGAGGCTGAGGCCGCCGGAGCTGACCTCGGCGACGACGCTCGTGGAGGTGAGGCCGTCGGCGACGACGCCGCCGGAGGAGACGAAGAGGTTGAGATCTCCCGAGACCTCGGAGAGCACGGCGCCGCCGGAGCCGACATCGACGCTGATCTCGCCGACGTGGCCATCGACCACGACGCCTCCGGAGCCGATGTCTAAGGTGACGGCGCCCTCGCCTTCCTCCAGCACCGCGCCGCCAGAGCCGATGTTGAGGGTGAGGTCGCCGATGAACCCTTCAGCGAAGAAGCCACCGGAGCCCACCACACCCTCGACACGCACGCCCGGCGGCAGGTGCAGCTCGTGCTCGGCGCGGCAGACGAGCTGGCCCGCCGTGCAGGCCGAGGTGAGGATCAACACCCCGTCCACCACCTCCAACGACATCTCCGGGGGCACCGCCGACCACTCGGCGCGGCGGTACACGCTCACGGCGCCCGCGTCCGAGGCCATCACGGTCACGCCGCCGGAGTCTAGGTCCAAGGAGACGGCGGTGATGGCCTCGTCCAGCTCGCGGTTGTCCTCGGCGGAGTGAACCTGGATCACGCAGCCCGGCAGGGCCACGGCGAAGAGGGCGAGGAGGGGGATGTGGCTGTTCATGAGGAGGTCTCCGAAGGGGCCCATCGCCCCGCTCATCTCAAGAGACACCAGGGGGTCGAAGAGTCGCTACCCGTCGCGGCTACAGGGCCGCGCGATATTCGCCGACGATCGCGCCGTCGTCACCGATGAACTGCACGCTGACCTCGCCGATGCCTGGGTCCAGCTCGATGAGCGCCCAGCACCAGGCCGCGATGAGCAGAGGGTAACGCTCGTGGGGCTCAAAGAAGGCGACGAGCTCGTTGATGCGGCTGCCCGAGGGCCCGGCCATGATCTCCAGGCGATCCGCGCCCGGCACCCCGGCGTCGCTGGGCACCTGCACCCCGGCGTAGTGCATGTCGCCGGTGATGAACACCACCCCCTCGACGCCGGAGACCCCGTCGAGCAGGGCGAGGCGCTGGGCCTCGTAGCCTTGCCAACGATCTTTGGCCTCCAAGGTGCCGAACAGCGGGCTGTGGTCGGTGATGTGAACGCTCGTGAGCACGAGCTTAAACCGCGCGTCGCTGGCCTTGATGGACTCAATCGCCCAGTTGAGCTGCTCGTCGGACATGATCTTCGGGGCCGCGGAGTCCCGCTCGCTGCGGCAGTCGAGCACGAAGACCTCCAGATCGGGGCCAAACCGGATGGACCGCCACAGGCCGCCGGACGGGCCCTCACGCTGGGGCAAGCCCTCGCGGTACACCTGGAGCGCCGCCGCGTACTGGTCCTCGGTGACGTTCACGTCGAAGTACCAGTTGTTGTTGACCTCGTGGTCGTCCCAGATCGCCACCACGGCGCTGCCCGCGGCCACGCCCTGCACCGTCGGCCGGGCCATGGTGCGGTCGTAAAACGCCCGGTAGTCGTCAGGGGTCTTGCTGCCGTCGGCGTAGACGAAGTCGCCCAAGAAGAAGAACAGGTCCAAGGCCTCTTGTTTGACGAAGCCGAGGTTCAGCAGATCGGGGCTTGAGCCGCCCATGCAGCTCGTCGCGCCCAGGCGCAGCTTGCGCGAGGCCGCCGTGAGCGGAGGGGCCGTGCGAAAGCGGGTGACCTCGGCGCGGCGGGCGCCATCCGCGCTCAGGAGCACGACGGAGTAGGCCGTGTCCGCCATGAGGCCGGTCAGCTCCAGGCGAATGAAGCCGTCGGCGTCGGGCAGAAGGCCGTCTTGGCGCTGGGCCTCGACCCAGCCGGTGTCGGCCTCGGCGGCCATCACCACGAGGCTGACCTCGGCTTCAGCGGTGCGGCTGGTGAGGATGGCGCTCGTCTCCGATGGATCGCCGACCCACACCCCCCGGGGGAAGGCCGTGAGGTCTACGGCGCCATCGGCGACCCACGGCGTGGGCTCGGGCGCGCGGTCGGGGGCGGCCTCGGGCGGCGCGGCGGTGTCGCTGTCTCCCGGCGCCTTGTCGGCCGCGCAGGCCGGCATGAGCGCGGCCGCCGTGAGACCAGACAAGAACGCGCGGCGCTGAACACGCATGGGGTACCTCGGGGGGCCGTGGGACACCCAGCATATTCACCGCCGCGCGACTTGGCCGCTCAATCTGCGCGGGCGCTGACCTGCTGCGTCGTGGGGATCAAGTCCCTTCGAGGTAGTTGTCGGCGTAGGCGACCTGCTCGGGGGTCAAGGTGTCGATGGAGAGGCCCATCGTGGCGAGCTTGATGCGGGCGAGGTCTTGGTCTTGCTCGGGCGGGATGTCGTACACCTTGCCCTCCAGGCCCTTGCCGTTCTCGGCCATGAACACCATGCCCAAGAACTGGTTGGCGAAGCTCATGTCCATGACCTCCGAGGGGTGGCCCTCGGCGGCGGCGAGGTTCACGAGGCGGCCCTGGCCGATGACGTAGATGCGGCGACCGTCGTGCTGGAGGTACTCCTCGCAGTTGTCGCGGATCGTGCGCTTGGACTTGGACTTGGCCTCCAAGTGACCGAGGTTGATCTCGCAGTCGTAGTGGCCGGTGTTGCAGAGGATCGCGCCGTCCTTCATCTTGTCGAAGTGGTCGCCCGCGATGATGTCCTTCATGCCCGTGGCGGTGATGAAGATGTCACCCCAGCCCGCGGCCTCCTCCATCTTCATCACGCGGATGCCCTCCAGGGTGGCCTTGAGCGCCTGGGTGGGCTTGACCTCGGTGATCGCGACGTGGGCGCCGAGGCCCTGGGCGCGCATGGCGACGCCGCGGCCGCAGTGGCCGTAGCCCGCGACGACGAAGTTCTTGGCGGCGATGAGCACCGAGGTGGCGCGCAGGATGCCGTCGAGAGAGGACTGGCCGGTGCCGTAGACGTTGTCGAAGTCCCACTTCGTCTCGGCGTCGTTGATCGCGAGCACGGGGTACTTGAGCGCGCCAGCCTTCGCCATCGAGCGCAGGCGGTGAACGCCGGTCGTCGTCTCTTCAGTGCCGCCGACGACGTGCTGAATGAGATCCTGGTGCTTGGTGTGCAGGCGGGTGATGAGGTCCGCGCCGTCGTCAAGCGTGAGGGTGGGCTTGAAGTCGAGCGTGCGGTCGATGCACCAGTAGAACTCCTCGACGCTCAGGCCGTGCCAGGCGTAGATCGAGACGCCCTCGGCGGCCAGGGCCGCGGCGATCTCGTCCGAGGTGGAGAGCGGGTTGCAGCCCGACCAGCTCACCTCGGCGCCCGCCGCGATCAGCGTGCGGATGAGCACCGCCGTCTCTTTGGTGACGTGCAGGCAGCCCGCGACGCGGTGGCCAGCCAGCGGCTTGGTCTGACGATACTTCTCGCGAAGGGCCATCAGGACGGGCATACGGGCCTCGGCCCACTCAATCTTGAGCTTGCCGGCTTCAGCGAGAGAGAGGTCTGCGACCTTGAAGTTGTCGGACATCGCCGCGCTCCAGTTCTTTGGGGGGTGTAGCTTCAGAGAGGTTCGGCAATATGACGAGGGGCCCGTCGCCTGTCAATCACCGCGCGGACGGCGAGAGGCGCGACCGGCGTTGTGGGTTAAGATACCGTTCAAGTTGACGGCCCCGTCGGGCCCTGGAGGCAACATGGAACCGCGCAGCACCCGCGCCGCCGCTGAAGTGGCCCGCATGAACACCTTCTTCCCCCTCATGCCGCTGTTGGGCACACGCTGGGCGAAGCAGCGGCCTTTTCAGGGGATGCGGGTGGCGATCAACGCCCACCTCACCACGCTCACCGCGGCCTTGATGCGGGAGCTGACCTTGGGCGGCGGCGAGTGGGTCGTGAGCGCGGCGAACGCGGCGACGACGGATCTTGACGTGGTCGCGCTCCTCCGTGAAGAGGGCGTCGAGGTCCACACCGGCGGCGACATGGTCCAGCCCCACCTCGCCGCCTTAGAGAGCCGCCCGCACCTCATCGCCGATGTGGGCTTTGAGCTCCTCGACACGCTCGTGCGCCGCCGCCCCGATCTCGCCGAGGGCCTGATCGGCGCGGTGGAGATCACCCGCACGGGCATCAACCGCCTGCGCGAAGTAGACGTGCCGTTCGGGGTGGTGAACATCAACGACGGCAAGCTCAAGGGCCACGTCGAGAACCGCCACGGCGTCGGCGCCGGGCTGTGGCCGTCCGTCACCCAGGTCACGGGCCTGCAGGTGAGCGGGCGGCGGGTGCTGGTGATCGGCTATGGCCCCGTCGGGCAAGGCATCGCCGCGTACGCGAAGGCGCTCGGCGGCGTCGTCGCCGTCATCGAGCGGGACCCGGTGCAGAGCCTCATCGCGCACTACGACGGCTACTCCACCGCCCCCATCGAGGAGGCCCTGAGCCGCGCGGAGATCATCGTCACCGCCACGGGCGTGCCCAACGCGCTCACCCTCGATCAGCTCCGCTACGCCAAGAACGGCGCGGTGCTGGTGAACGCCGGGCACGGCGGCGACGAGATCGCCGTGAAGGCCCTGCGGGAGCACGCCGAGAGCGCCGATGAGCTCGGCCCGCGCTGCGTGCGCCTCAAGCTGCCCAAGGGCCCTTGGCTCACGGTCTTGGGCGGCGGTCACCCCCTGAACATCGTGATGAACGCGGGCTCCCCCGAGCCGGTGCTGCTGCACTTCGCCGTGCTCGGCCTCACGATGGAGTGGATCGCCCGCCAAGGCCGCCTGAGCCCGGGCGAGATGACGGTGCCCGGCCCCATCGAGGCCGAGGCCGCGCGGCTGGCGCTCGTGGCGCTCAAGGGCTGACGCGTGCAGGACGACGACGGCTGGGCGCAGCTCGATGACGCCGTCGCCGCGCTGCGCGGCGAGCGGTTTGGCGAGGCGCTGGTTCTTCTCGACGCCGCGTTGATGGCCAACACCATGCCCGAGCCCGCCCGCGCCCGGGCCTTGGGGATGCGCGCCCAAGCCCTCTTTGGCCTGGGCCAGCTCGACGCGGCCAAAGACGCCTTGGTGCTGGCCTTACGCGCGGCGCGGACCTTGGGAGACGCGGAGGGGGTCACCCAGCTCCGGGGGCTCAACCAGACGATCTACGCGGCGCTGGCCCATCGCAGCGAGCAGACCCGCCTCGCCGCTGAAGAGGCCGCGCTCTTACAAGAGAGCCTGGAGCGGCTGATCGAGGCCGCCCAGAGCCCCCAAGAGCGGGTGATGGCGGTGATCCGCAAGGCGAACCAGGCCGCGGACCTCGGCGAGCCCGACGTCCCCCTCGCCCGCCGCGCGGTGACCGAGGCCGACGCCTTGCCCCAGGGCATCCGCGAGCAGGTGCTCGCCCGGCTCTGCCTCGCCCGGGCCTGCCCCGAGGAGGCCGCCCGCTGGCTCGACGACGCCCGAGATCGTGCGGACGACGCCGACGAGCCCAACCTCATCGGCGCCGTCGCCAGCGCCGCCCGGGCCATGGGCGTGCGCTTCGCCGAGCGGGTGTTCTGAGCGCGCCTGGGTTAGCAGTCGGCGTGCGACGCCACGACCGCTTGTTCATCGCCGCCGCGCTCCTCGGCGCCCTGCACCTGGGCCACACGGCCTGGACGAACCGCGTCGCCCCCACCGGCGCCGTGGAGGTGCTCTCGGACGAGGCGATGATCGCTGAGGACCTCGCCGCGCTGCGCGCCAGCCTGCAGGCCTTGCCCGAGCAGGCGGCGAAGGCCGGCCCCGACGTGGTGATGATCGTCGTGAACGGCGCCCGGGCCGACCTCTGGGCCGAGGCGACGCCGACGGTGAGCGCCTGGGCTGAAGGCGCCGCGCGGTACACGAACGCCCGAACCGCCGCCGTGGAGCCCGCCCCAGCGCTGATGACCCTGCTCACCGGCCTGTTGCCGAGCGAGCACGGCCTCTACCGCGAGGCCGCCGGGCTCACCCGGGCCGCTCCCGCCTCGGTGGAGACCCTCGCCCAGCGCCTCGACGACGCCGGTTACCGCACGATCCAGCTCACGGCGACCCGAGGGGAGCGCCCCGCTGGGCAAGACCGTGGCTTTGACCTCCGGTTTGGCGCCGCGCTCCACGAGGCGAACGACCGCCTGCCGTACCAGTCCGCCGAACGAATGGTGCCCTTGATCGAGTCGGCCTTGGCCTGGCCCCGTCAGGCGCCGATCTTTGTGCAGGTGAGCCTCGACGACCCGCTCTTGCCTTGGGCGCCGCGCAGCCCCTACGTCACCGACGCGGACGCGCTCTTGCCCCAAGTGATGCCGCTCAAGCGCGACGGGCGCCAGCGCCGGGGGTTTGAGGCCCTGCGGCTGGGCCTGCTGAACGGCGAGGTGCTCGCGGAGCCCGAGCATCAACTCGCGTGGAAGGCCGCCATCTCCGCCGAGCTTCGTTACCTCGACGACCAGCTCGGCGCCCTGCTCCACCGGCTCCCCAGCCTCGGCGTCGGGGACGACGACTACGTGATCCTCGTCGGCGCCATGGGGCAGGCCCTGGGCGAAGACGGCGCGCTCGGCGAGGGCCGGTCGCTCGGTGAGGGGGATCTGCGGGTGCCCCTCGTGGTGCGCGGCCCCGGCGTGGCCCCGGGCGCCGTGGCGACCCCCTTCTCGACCCGGGCGCTGGCGGCCTGGCTCCTGAGCGCCCTCGGCCTGCCGCCCCTGCCGCCGAGCCGCGTCGCTGAGGCCGAGGCCGCCACCCCCGCCGCGCTCTTCGCCGAGCGCCTCGGCCGCCTGCCCCAAGACGTCCTGGGCCGCGTGTCCGGCCCCTCGCCCCACCAGCGCGCCGTCACCCAAGGCAGCCGCAAGCTCCTCGTGGACGAGACGGGCCGCCCCATCCTGTGTGTGTTTGAGTCCCAAGGCGAGCGCTGCCACGACGGCGACGACCCCGCCCTGCGCGCCCTCCTCGACGCCGTGAGCGCCCCATGACGCCCCTCCTGCTCACCCTGAGCCTCACCCTCGGCTGCGACCGGGGCCCAACGCGGGAGGTGCCCCTCCCCGTGCGCCTGGAGACCCGCGCGCTCCAGCGCGACGTGTTCACTTTGGAGCGTGGCCTCAAGCCGATGATCGCCGCGCCCGCCACGGCGCCCTCCGCCGGGCTCACCCGGGGCCCCGACGTCGTGGTCATCGTGCTCGACACCTTCCGGGCCGACCGCCTCGCGGCCTATGGCGGCGACGCAGACCTGGCCCCGAACCTCAACAAGTTCGCTGAAGGCGCCACGGTGTACACGACGATGCGGGCCACGGGGAGCTGGACCTTGCCGTCCCACGGCAGCCTGTTCACCGGGGAGTTCCCCATCGAGCACGGCGGCCACGGCAGCCCGGCGGACGCGGCCACCAAGGCCTACGCGCTCTCGACCGACGTGCCGACCCTCGCCGAGCGGCTCCACGACGCGGGCTGGGGCACCGTCGGCATCGCCGCCAACCGCGCCTTCTTGGACTCGATCTGGGGCTTGGCCCGGGGGTTTGAGCTGTGGATGTGTGAGGGCCTGAGCGCCGGGCACGAGCTCGGCTACGCCCAAGGCGACCGCATCACCGGCCTCGCCCAGGCCGCCTTGACCCGCTGGAACAAGCCCGAGGCCCCAGCCGCGCGGCCCTTGTTCTTGTTCCTCAACTACATGGACACCCACACCCCCTGGGTGCCCCGGGAGGGCTACACCGCCCACCCCGAGCGCATCGACGCCCGGTTCTTGCCCGGGGCGAAGCTGTGGCCCAAGGCGAAGAAGGGCCGCTGGAACCGCTCGCGCATCGCGATCCTGTCCAACAAACGCGACGCCACGAAGGCCGAGCGGGAGACCTGGGAGGAGGCCTACAACGCCGAGGTGCGGTTTTTGGACGCCCAGGTCGGCGCCTTGTTGGACGCTCTGCCGAGCCTAGGCGTCGGCCCTGAAGACTACGTCGTCATCCTCTCGGACCACGGCGAGTTCTTGGGCGAGCACCGGCTCTTGGAGCACTCCAAAGACCTCTACGACGAGGTGCTGCGGGTGCCGCTGATGGTGCGTGGCCCCGGCTTCACCCCCGGGCTCAACCCCGCGCCGATCCAGACCCACGATGTGCCCGAGCTGATCTTGGCGGCGCTGGGCCTGCCGCCGCTCTCCGATGAGCCCCCGACGACGGACCTTCAGGTGAGCGAGCTGTACTACGCCCGGCACCGGGATCTCGGCGTGCCCGCGCTCAAGGAGCGGTTTGACCGCGTGCGTCGGTCGTTCGTCCTGAACGGCGAGAAGCTCATTCTGACCGAGGGGGGCCCGAGCGA
>JBEAVX010000461.1:0-7808 GCA_041160755.1 Pseudomonadota bacterium | reverse complement strand
CCAAGGCCGATCGCCGCGCAGAGCGCCGTCCACACGGTCACGACGAGCGCCGCGAGGCTCATGCCCCCCTGGACAGACAGCACGCGCCATGCTCCGGCGTGCCAGGTGCCCATGGACGAGGAGTCGGCGTAGTTCATGAACTCCACGAGATCGGCGCCCTCATAAATGAAGGCCGCCCAACACAACAAGATCAGCTCCACCCCCGGCGAGCGCCAGCGCGCGGGCGAGACGGCCTCGCCACGCAGCACCCGCCGCACGAGCAGCGGCGCCGAGACCACGCCGACCACCACCAACAGCGCCATGGGCCATAACATGACGCCGACAAGGTGAATGTGCTCAATGATCTCAGGCAGACAACCTCCTCGCGACGTGGGGTGCGCTCAGGAGACCACAGCCGCGCCCGGCTGTGCGCGGGTCTCTTGTCAGGGGTTTGTCTGCGAGCGCCGGGACGCGCCCACCGGGCCGCCGCACCAGCCCGCCCGCCGCGTGGCGCCTCCTCCACGATCGTGTGATGCGCATCGCCACGCCGCCCGCGCGGCCCTCCTCTGACGCTCGCCACCCAACCACCCGCCTCCAGTGAGCCTGCATGTCCCTCGCGCTCTATGGCCACCCGTTCTCGTCCTACACCCAGAAGGTGCTCATCGCGCTGTACGAGAACCGCACGCCGTTTGAGTTTCGCTGCATCTCGCCCGATCACCCGCAGCATGTCGCCGACTGGCTCGGGCGCTGGCCGCTGCGCAAGTTCCCGGTGCTCGTCGACGGCGACCAGCACCGCGCCGAGACGAGCGTGATCATCGAGCACCTCCAGCTCACCCACCCGGGACCGACGCGGCTGATCCCGCACGATCCCGTGGCGGCCTTGGACGTGCGCTTCTTCGACCGCTTCTTTGACCTGCATGTGATGGACGCCGCGCAGCACGCCGTCGATGGCGCGCTCACCGGCGACGCGGTGAAGCGCCGAGACGGCCTCGCCCGGTCCATTGAGAAGCTGGAGCGGGCCTATGCCTGGGCGGATGGCCAGCTCGCGGGCAAGACCTGGGCCACCGGAGACAACTTCACCCTCGCCGACTGCGCCGCCGGGCCGTCCCTGTTCTACGCCGACTGGGTCCACCCCATCGCCGAGCCCTACGCCACGCTGCGCGCCTACCGGTCCCGTCTGCTCCAGCGCCCGTCCTTCGCCCGCGCCGTGGACGAGGCCCGGCCCTTCCGCCCGCTGTTCCCGCTGGGAGCGCCGGAGCGGGATTGAGGGGCGCTGAGACGACGCGGCGCCCCGAGGGGATTCAGCCCAGATGGCGCGGGAGACGCTGACCAAGCGCCGAGTGTCGGCGCTGCCCATCCGGGCGCGTCCGGGCGACCTCACATCCATCTCAACAAGCACCGCTTTATGGGCGCTCGACGAGGCACGGCGCCCACGCCAGCTGGTCTTCGCCGTCGATGTGATCTCTGCACCGCGCGCCGAGCTCGGTTGAGACGCTGCTGCACGTCGAGATGGTGTCGTCGCCACCGTATCGGGTGATCCACCCCGCGCGCTGAGACGAGCGGTGGACGCCGCGGACGGCCACCGCGAGGGGCCCGGACCGGCCGCCAAACGATCCTGCCGAGCGTCCAGCTTCGCGGCGCGCCAGCAGAGGCGAGACGCCCCACCGTGCCGCTCCTCCTCACCCTCCTCCCGCACCTGAAGCAATCTATTCACGATGGGTTGTCTGCCGCGCGTACTCTACCCTCCGAACCAGTCCAAGAAGCGCCGTCGCTCGTCGATCTGCAGGACAGGCATTTCGAGCAAGGGGACCTCTGAGCCGGGTGAGCGGCTGCGCACCCTCGCGAAGGTTCCCGGCGAGGCGACGGCCTCGGGGACGACCCGGGTGGACCCGTTCTTGGTGAAGAGAACGCGCCACTCCGGCGTGAGACCTCGGGCCATAGGCTCCAGGTCAGTCCAAGGAAAGAGGGCTGGGGCTCCGTTGTCGCTGATGAGCCGGAGTCGCGTGCCAATGATCTCCAGGACCCGGTAGGGGCGCCCCCGGGTCAGGCTCGGCACGATAGACGTCTCCTTCAGCCGGACGGTTAGCGGGCCAGGCTCGGGCTGCGTGACTTCACCGGCGACCAGCGGCAGAGGCTGCGCTGTTGAACGTTGCCTCTCGTACTTCTCTCCTTCGTCCGATGCGACGCAGCCCTCTACCCTGAGTCGACCACCGGAGACACCAAAGATGACCTTAGCGCCGCGCGCAAGGGGTACGGCGACTTCGCCTGGCCGATCTGGATCGGCGACGGTCCCGGGCGGCCACCCGGCGCGGCTGATCTGGCTCTTGAGCAGCGTGAGCCCATCGACGGCCCCCTGGACATCATCATAGATCCCGAGGCTTACCGCCCGCTCTGCTTGCGCCCAGGGGGCCCGCTCAAACCAGGCGGCAAATCTCGCCTTCTCAGCGTGCGTGAGCGACTCACTCGTCTTAACCGGCACCTCAGCACCTGGCTCACGCTCGAACACCTCCTCGAAGACCCCGGGCACGTCGGCCTCGACGGGGCCGAGATGAACTCGACCCCTCCCCTCGATCCGGTGGAGACACCAGGCCGGCGCGACGCAGGGATCCACGACCCTGAACCAGTGGCGCGGCCAGAGCCCTGTCCCGCCTTCGTCATCCACCAGTCGGAGGTCCAACCCGTCGAGGGCGAACACGGAATAGGGCTTGTCCTGCGTGAAGGCCCACGAGCTGCGTCCATGCGCGAGGACTACTTGCATAAAACCCTCGGATCCACATCGCCGTAATGCTTCAGGCCGATGGGGCCACGGACATCCGGGTGTTCGTACCAGTGCATCTAATCCCCGTTGGCTAGGATACCAGCCATCTTCTGCCAGAAGCGTGGATCGTCTCCGCATTGCCTGACGAGTTCGTCGATCTTTCCGGAGCTCCGCGCGGGGCTCTTCAGGCGACTCCTGCGCGGGCGCCCCCTTGGGCCGCTCCTCCACCCACCGCCTCCACCGGGTCACCTGCTCGCCGCTGGGCTCGACCCTCCGCGGGCAAGCCGTCGCCTCCGCGCGATCCTCTCGGGAGAGGAGCCTGAGATCGTGGCCAGGATTTGGCCCTCGGCGCGCTTTGGGGGCCTCGGCGCGGTGGGGGCGGCTCACTCCGCGGGCCGCGCCTGGGCGCGACGCTCGGCGCGCTGGGCGCTCGCCGCGCGTCGGTGTACACTCCGCCCCAGCCTCTGCACCTCGACCTACCCACCCCAAAGGCCCATGAATGGAGCCCGGGCATCACATTGGCGACTTCCTGGTCAACGCGG
Organism: Pseudomonadota bacterium; assembly: GCA_041160755.1. Taxonomy (GTDB): domain Bacteria; phylum Myxococcota_A; class UBA796; order UBA796; family CAJQPC01; genus JADKFE01. Next base: position 4,529 of record JBEAVX010000461.1, on the reverse strand, counting down.
TCATCGTGCCCGGGCGGCTGTGCCTCGGCCGGGCTGAGCGGGGCGCCGGACGTAGGGTGGGCTTACAGCGCATCACGCTGGAGGAGGGCCAGCGCCTGACGGGCGTGCTCTCCTTGGCCCGGGGGTTGCGCTCGCTGGGCCTGCCCAAGGTCGCCGCGCTGCACGAGCTGGAGGGGGCGGTGCTCTTGGAGCGGCCTCCCCTGGAGGGGGCGCTCTTGAGCGCGGGCCAGCGCCCGCCGGAGGCCGCCGACGCGCGCCAGATCGCGACCACCCTGGTGGAGGCCGTGCGCGCCGCCCACAGGTCCGGCCTGGGCTTCGGCGGGCTCTCGGCCGAGGACGTGCTGCTGCTCAACCCCTGGAGCCCCTCGCTCCTGCGCCCGCTGCGGCCGCTCAGCGCCGCCGTGCAGGCGGCCGATCTCGCCGCGCTGGGCGGCCTGCTCAAGGGCTTGCTGGATCAGCAGCTCGCCGACTCGGCGGAGCTTCAGGCCCTCGTCGGGGGCCTGAGCCACGCCGACCCCGAGCAGCGCTGGTCTCTGGACGCGGCCGCGGGCGTCTTGGCCAGCCTCGGGAGCGCGCGGGGCGGGGCGACCTTCGACGATCCCGGCGGCACCTACGAGGGCCTCGGCAGCCTTGGCCTGGGCCCCGCCAGCCCCGGCCTGGCCGCCGGGCTCACCTACGAGGATCCCGACGACTCATCCGCCCCCAACACGACGACGCCCCGGCCAGCGGGGCCCTTCAGCGCGCTGCCGCGCCTCGGCCGCTACGAGCTGCGCGGCCAGCTCGGCGCAGGCGGGATGGGCGTCGTCTACCGGGCGTGGGACCCTGACCTCGACCGCTACGTCGCGCTCAAGGCGCTGCACCCCCACATCAGCCGAACCCCCGGTCACCGCGAGCGTTTTTTGCGGGAGGCCCGCGCCGTCGCCAAGCTCGAGCACCCCGGGATCGTCCGCATCTACGACATCGGGGAGGCCGACGACAAGGTCTTCTTCACGATGCAGCTCGTGGAGGGCGCGAGCTTAGACCGGCGCCTGCGCGAGGGCCCGCTCCCTGCGCTTGAGGCCGCCCGCATCGCCGAGGGTCTCGCCCGGGCCCTGCACGCCGCGCACCAGCAGGGCCTGGTGCACCGAGACATCAAGCCGCACAACGTGCTCCTGCTGGACGGTGAGACGCCCCTCCTCACCGACTTTGGCCTCGTCAAGAGCGTGAAGGCCACCAGCGGCCACATGACCCAGCAGGGCCAGATCCTGGGCACCCCGGCGTACATGTCCCCCGAGCAGGCCCGGGGGGAGACCCTGGATCACCGCTGCGACATCTACGCCCTGGGCGCCGTGCTCTACGAGATGCTGTCCGGTCGGCCCCCCTACACCGGGGGAACGGCGATGCAGGTCGTCGGGCAGGTCATGTCCTCGGAGCCTACGCCGCTGGGCGCCGAGGTGCCCGAGGCCCTGCGAGAGATCTGCGCCAAGGCCATGGCCCGCGACCCCGAGGACCGCACCGCCGACGCCGGGCAGCTCGCCGACGACCTGGCCCGCTTCGTCGCCGGCAGGTCGCTCGTGGTCGAGCCGACGCCACCGCCGCCCTCCGTCGCGCCCGTGGTCCCGCCCCCGGCGCGGCGATCCCGGGGCTTGGCCCTGGCCCTGGGCCTCACGCTGAGCCTCGGCGCCCTGTGGGGCTGGCAGCAGCTTCGCGCCACAGATCGCCTCGCCGCGGCCGCCGAGTCACGCCGCCAAACGATGGCCGAGCAGCTCGCCAGCCTGCGGGCCCAAGGCCGCGACGACGTGGCCGACGCCGTCTTTGTCGCCTTCGTCAACCTCAAGGAGAACGCCGAGACGGCCGCCCTGGCCCGCGCCTGGCGAGACGAGGCGATCCGCCTCTGCGAGCTGGGCGAGGCCGCCCCCTGCCTCGACGCCTTGGGCAACGCCTACGCCATCGCCCCGGAGGACGCGCAGCAAGAGGAGCTCCTGGTGGAGCTCGCCCGCGCGGCGGGCCGCGTCTGGCGCTGGCAGGTGCTGCGCGGGGCCCTCTCGACCCTCGCCGATCGGGACCCGACGCTGCTGGAAGCGCTGCGTGAGCAGCGGCAGCTCCTCGCCGTTTATGATGGGGACCTCCACGGCGCCGCCCAGCTCGGGGGCCCCGACGACAGCCTCCTACAAGCGCTCTCCTCGGCGACGCCGACCTCTCGTGTCGCCGATGGGGCCTTCCTCTGGGATCCCGACCGGGACGGCGCCCCCGCCCTGGCCCTCTGGGACGCGACGGAGCGGCGCCTGACCCTCACCGAGCCGAACCGCCCCGAGCTGCCTGTGCAACGCACGGTGCAGGTCAAGGGCCAGGTGCTCACCCACCTCGGCGCCCGACCCTCGGACCAAGCCGTCCTGGTGCTGCAGCCCGAGCCCGCCCCCATGCTGCTCACCGACGAGGGCCTACAAGCCCTGCCCGACTGGCCAGAGGGCCAACCGAACCGATGGTTGGAGGCTGACATCGACGGGGATGGCGCCCCGGAGAGCTACCTCACGCGCTACAGGAAGTTCGACGAGCGGCTCAGCGCGCAGGAGCCTTGGCGGCCCGCCCACTTCTTCGGGAACTCCTCCGCCGAGGACATGCTGGCGCAGGACCTCGACGCCGACGGGGCGCTGGAGCTGGTCGTCGCCTCCTCCGCCTGGAGCACCTACGACCTGCGGCTCTTCACCCGGACTCCGGGGGAGCCCCTGCGGCTGAAGTCGCGCCTGCGCCTGGGCCAGATGGACCGGCTCGTGGCGCTGTCCACCGCGCAGGGCCCGGTGCTGGCGGCGTTCCAGAGCGCCGCTCCCGGCGAGCGCCACAACCTCAAGGTCTTCCACCCCGAGCTCGCCCCGATGGCCCCCCAAGGGGTGCACCTGGTGCGCCTCGTCGACGGCGCGCTCAAGACCGTCGGCCTGCAGCCCCTGATCACGTCCCACGGCCCGACGCCGACGTTCCACGGCCCGCTGCAGACGCTGACGCTCGCGGCGGACCTCGACGGCGACGGGCGCGACGAGCTGGTCTGGGGCACCAGCGAGCACGAGACCGCGCTGATGAGCCTCGACGACGAGGGCAAGCCGTTGCTGCGCATCCTCCACGGCCTCGCCCCGCTCGCGGCCGTCGAGGTGGACGGCGACCCCGCCGCCGAGCTGCTCGTGCGCACCGCGAACGAGGCGCGCAGCGTCTGGATCTTGGGCGCCGGCGCAGACCGGCTGCCTCCCCAGGCCCCGGCGATCCCGACGCGGGCCGCGCCGCCGCCCGACCTCCCCGCGGAGCTCAAGTCTTCGTGGAGGCGCGCCGAGGACCTGCTCGGCGTCGGCTTGGAGACGGTCGCCGCCCGACGTTTTGTGCAGCTCGCCGAGCTCGCCGCCGGGACCCCCATCGCGTCCCACGCGCAGCTCCGGGCCGCGCAGACCTTGGAGTCCGCCGGGGAGCGCGCCGCCGCCATCGAGCGTTACCTGCTCGCCGCCGCGCTGCCTGAGCTGCGGATCGAGGCCCTCGGCGCGGCGCTGCGGTGCGCCAACGCGGAGCACGACCTCGCCGCCGAGCTCAACGTGCTGGAGGCCCTCGCCAAGGCGCAGCCCTTGACCAGCGATCAGAGCTCTCGGGTCGCGGTGCTCAAGGAGCGCCTCACGATGCCCATGACCCCGCTGATCTCGGCCGAGGGCCTGCACCCCGCCTGGCGGGTTCGCTCGCCGACGGGCCTGCGCGTCACCCCGGACGGCGACGCCCTGCAGGTGAACGTCGGCGCGGAGATCCCCCTCCTGGACATGCCGCTGAGCCAAACGGGCCGCTTCATCCGGCTCGTGGTCGAGTTCAGCGCATCGGAGCTCCCCTACGCCCACGGCTGGTCCTTTGGCCTCGGCGACCCAACGACGGAGTCGGATGTCTCCTACGGCACGCAGGTGACCTCCCACGGCGGCGAGGGCAACATCTTCGCCCACGTGATCTGTCGAAACGGCAGCAGCAAAAACCTCATGTGGGTGCCCCAGATCGGCCAGCGCCTTGACAAGGTGCAGGGGCGGCGCTTCCGCGTCGAGCTTGAGCTGGACCTCGACGCGGGGTGGGCCCGCTGCGCCGTCGATCGAGACGGCGAGCGGGTCGGCGTCGAGGCCGGCGCCCAGCCTGCGCTCCGCGAGCTGAGCGGCCCCCAGTCGCTGCGACTCTGGACGCTTGGCGTCGGCACCGGGCGCCACGTGATCCACCACTTCGCCGTCGCCGGGCTCACCCCCGCCGCGCCAGCGGACGACGCCGCGCTGGAGGCCCACCGTCTGCTCACGCTGAGGCGCCCGACCGAGGCCCGCGAGGTCGCGCCCGCAGACGCCTCTCCTCTGCTCAAAGCGACCCTCGCCATGGAGCTCGGAGGGCCCTTGTCGGCGGTCGGGCTCTCGCCCCAAGAGCGTCAGCACTGGATACACACGGCGCTCGACGTCTGGGAGCCCGCCATGCGCGCGGCGCTCGGAGACGGCTACTACGCGGCCTTCGCCTCCGCTTGGTTCCAGTCCGTCATGTTCCACCCCGATGATCAAGAG
>JBEAVX010000427.1:0-3964 GCA_041160755.1 Pseudomonadota bacterium | reverse complement strand
GTCTTGATCGATGCCGTCGTCTTCGATCTCGTCGGCGCCGGGGTGAACGTTGGCGTCACCGTCGTCGCAGTCGTCACCGCCGCAGGACAAGGCGGTGAAGCCGTCGTTGTCGAGGTCGCAGGCGGCGGTCTGATCGGCGCCGGAGCAGTCTTGATCGACGCCGTCGTCGATCACCTCCTCGGCGTAGGGGTGGATGGCGGCGTCGGCGTCATCGCAGTCGGTGCCGACGACGGGGTTGCCGTTGACGTCTTCGCCGTCGGGGCAGTCCACGGAGAGGAAGCCGTCGCCGTCTACGTCGCAGAGGTCGTAGCCGTCGCAGTCTTGGTCGACCCCGTCGTAGGGGACCTCGGTGGCGCCGGGGAAGGCGTCCGGGTCGCTGTCGTCGCAGTCGATCTCGGCGCCGGTCTGGCAGTCGCGGTTGATGGAGCCGTCTTCGTCGGCGTCCTCACCGCAGTCTGCCGGAGGGCTCACCGGCCCCGAGGAGGAGCCGCCCGCGAAGGCTGCTCCGCTCAGCATGAAGAGAAGAATGAATCGGCTCATGCTCCGCTCGCCTCCCTGCGCTGTGGGTGACGCGGGTGCGTCCGCCGACACGAGCGTGGATACGGAGCAGCATACCCCATGACGGGGGCCGATGGGAGGTCATCTCCCCGGAGCGCCCCGGTCAGGGCCCGAAGAGGGCCTCGCAGTCGGTCAAGACGTCGTTGGGGTGGGTGCCGGTGTCGATGGCGCCGACGTACTCCAAGAGCAGGCGGCCCTCGGCGTCGAGGAGCATCGTGATCCGCGAGGGGCTGGACTGATCCGGCCGTTTCGCCGCGCCGTAGGTCAAGGCCAAGGTGCGATCGGTGTCGGTCCACAGCTCATAGGTGAAGCCCTCCTCTTCTGCCCAGGCCTGCATCGCCTCGGGAGGGTTGAAGCCGACGCCGACGATCTGCACGCCCAAGGCGTCGAACTGGGCCTTGAGATCGCGGTAGCCGCAGCCCTCGACGGTGCATCCCGGCGTGTCGGCGCCGGGGAAGAACCACATCACCGTGGGCTGGCCGAGGAGGTTCGTGCGGCCTCGGGCGGCGCCGTCGCGGTTCTGGGCGGCGAACTCGGGCGCGTCGATGGCCTCGTCAGGGGCGGTGCCGATGAGGCTCAGGGGCGCGGTGTCCGTGGCGGTGTCGGCGGCCGTGTCAGCGGCGGTGTCGGCCGACGTGTCGTCGGTCGCCGGTCCAGAGTCTTTGGGCGCCGGCTCGGCGCAGCCGGTGAAGAGCAAGATCGCGGCGACGAGCGGTGTCATGGAGGTCTCCTGGGGCGAAAGAATGGATAGCCCCGAGATTCAAGGACGAGCGCAGTCGTCACACGATCGTCACTTCAGGCCCAAATAGGACCGAGTAACCATGAGGAGCGGACACGCACGCCATGGCGTCGTGCACGTCCGCAGCGTCCGCCTGACCGGAGCCTCCTATGACGAACGACACCACCGCCTACGGTCTCTCCCCCGTTGTGCTGGTCGTCGGCGTCGACGGCGGCACGGCCACCCCGCGTCGCTCCCAGCGCTCCCGCTGCTGAGCTGACCTTCGGCGGTCCCGCGCCTCGTCGTTGATCCGACGAGCCCCAGCGCAGCGCTGACGCGCCTCCGCGTCGGCGTCGATCCATGCCTCGGCGCCGCGCCGAGCCCGCTCACCCCGCTCCCCGCGCCCTCGGCGTGGGCCTCCACCCGCGAAGGATCCTGAGGTGAACAATGTCTCCCGCTCTGGAGCGCACGCTCCCAAAGATGTCCGACGCCAAAGCCGTGATGCGCCTCGCCTGGCCCGTCATGGTCTCGCGTCTCTCCACCATGGTCATGCTCACCGCCGACACGCTGTTCCTGGCGAAGCTGGGGACGGCGCCGCTCGCGGCGATGGGCGTGGCGCTGCCCGCCTCGTTTGTGCCCATCGCCGCCGCGACCGGGGCGGTGGGTGGGCTACGAACCCTCGTGGCCTCCTCCGTCGGCGCAAGAGACGACGCGCGAGTGCGCCTCTTGGGCTGGCAGGCGATCTGGATCGGCCTGGGCTTAGGAAGCCTCGCGGCGATCTTGGGGCTCTTCGCGAGGCCGATCTTTGACGTGATCGGCGGCGGCACGAACGCCGCCGTGCTCGCCGCCGACTACTTCCAGGTGCGTATGTTCGGCGGGCCTGTGGAGCTCCTGTTCATCGCGCTCGCGGGCTGGTTTCAGGGCAAAGGGGAGACCCGCACCCCGATGCTCGCCGCGCTCATCGCCAACGGCCTCAACATCCCGCTGGACGCGATGTTCATCTTCGGGTTCGGGCCGATCCCGGCGATGGGCGTGGCCGGGGCGGCCTGGGGCTCGGTGTTCGCCTTGACCGTGGGCCTCGGCCTCCTGTTGTGGCGCGCCCGGGAGCTGTTTGAGGCGCCGCGGGGCCCCGACCCGACCACCCTGCGGGCGGTGCTCTCCATCGGCGGGCCGATGAGCCTGCAGGAGGGCCTCGACGTGTTGAGCTGGAGCCTGTTCACCATGGCGCTCGCGCGCCTGGGAGACAGCGCCATGGCCGCCCACGTCATCGTGATCCGCATCGCCAGCCTGAGCTTTTTGCCTGGGCGGGCCATCGGCGACGCGACCTCGGTGCTCATGGGGCAACACATCGGCGCCCGGACCCCTCGGGCGGCGGTGCGCTCGTTGCGCGCCGGGGTCGGGCTCACCTTGGTGATCATGTTGACCTTGGGCACGACCTTCGTGGTGATGCCGGGGCCGTTCCTCGCCGTGTTCTCGCCGACCGCCGAGGTGGACCTCATCGCGCGCCAGCTCTTCTGGGTGGCGGCGGTGCTCCTGGTCTTTGACGCCTTCGCGATGCCTGGGCTCTCCGCGCTGCAAGGCGCCGGGGACACCCGCTTCACGCTCATCGCGGTGCTCGCGCCGTGCTGGCTCGTGAAGCTGCCGCTGGGCTTCGCGCTGGCCCACACCGCGGGCTTGGGGGCGATGGGCGCCTGGATCGGGCTCACCGCTGAGGTCGTCACCATCGCGATCTTGGCGATGTGGCGGCTCCAGTCCGGGGCGTGGTTACGCTCGGCCCGGCGCCTGGCGGCGGCATAATGGCCAACGTTTGAGGTGAAAGGTTGGAACCAGATCACCAGCGCCTGCGTGTGAGTCGGGACCATGCTTCACCTCAAACCAACGCCGATGGATGAGCGCTCGCTCCTTCGCCGCGCCCAGGCGAAGGAGCCCGCCGCCCAGGCCGAGCTGCTGCGGCTGTACGGCCCGCGCGTCTATGGCCTCTGCCGCAGGCTCTCCCGCGAGCCCGACGACGCCTACCAAGAGATCTGGGCGAAGGTGTTCACCCACTTGGACCGGTTCAACCTCGACGCTGAAGGCAGCTTCGCCGGTTGGACCGCCACCTTGGCCCACCGGCACCTCATCGACGAGCACCGCCGAGGCGCCAAGCACCGCGACGTCATCCCCCTGCCGGACCTCGGCGACGATCGCCCGGGTCAAGATGAGCTCGCCCAGCGCCGCGACGACGCCACGCGGCTGGAGTCGGCCTTGCGCCTTCTGCCCCAGGATCAGCGCCGCGTCGTGCTGATGCACCACGGCGAAGGCCACAGCGTCGAGGAGATCGCCGCGAGCGAAGGTGTGCCTGAGGGCACCGTCAAGTCCCGGCTGCACCGCGCCCGCGCCCGCCTGATGAGTCGCCTGAGAGGATCCCCATGAGCGTCTCCGAACGCCCCACCGACGCCGTCTCCGAGAGCACCTACGAGGCCCTCTCTCGCCTGCTCGACGGCGATCTTCCGCCGGACGAGGCCGAGGCCCTCCGCGCCCGCGTGCACGCCGAGCCCGCCCTGGCCGAGGCGCTCGGGCGCCTGCGCGCCTTGGGGGAGGCCGTCGCGGCGCTGCCCGAGGTGAGCCCGCCGCCCGCGCTCAACACCGCCGTGCTGCGCCGCGTCCGCGACGAGGCCCGCGCCCCGGCCAACGCCCCGCTCGCCTGGC
>JBEAVX010000413.1:0-6370 GCA_041160755.1 Pseudomonadota bacterium | reverse complement strand
ACCTCACCGTGGGCGCGCTCTTGGGGCTCACCTTTGGTGGGCTGATCCTGGGCTTGGGGGTGCAGGGCGGGACGATCGCCCCCACGGCGGCGGCGATCCTCCCGGCGGCGGTGAACGAGGTGATCTTCCCGGCCTTGTGCGCGGGGGTGGTGTACGTCACGACGCGGGCGGGGGCGCTGTTGGGCGGCGCCCAGAACCATTGACGGATGCGCGGATCGTCGGTCAGGAAATGGCGCCTCCCGGCGATAAGCCGCGCGGATGTCCCAACCTCATGACGCGTTCTTTAAACTCATCTTCAGCGAGCCCGCCGAGGTCGCGGCGCTTTTGCGCGATCTCCTCCCCGCCGAGATCACCGATCGCCTGCATCTTGAGGAGGCCAAGCAGCTCCCCACTGAAGGCGTCGCTGAGGACCTCAGCGCCCGCCACGCCGACCTGCGCTTCGTGATCCCCTGGCGTGCCGGCGGCGCCCTCGACCTCATCCTCGTGCTGGAGCACCAGTCGAGCCCTGATCCCCAGATGCCCCTGCGGGCCCTGCGGTACACGCTCCAGGCCTGGGAGTCCGCCGCCCGGGGTGACCAGCGGCTCCCCGTCGTGCTCACCTTCGTGATCTTCCACGGCCCGAGGCCCTGGACGACGGCGCGGGCCCTCTCGGACCTGCTCGACGCGCCCCCCGAGGCCCTCTCAGCGCTCCGAGCGTACCTGCCCGAGCTGCGCCTGAACCTCGTCGATCTCACCGTCACCCCAGACGACGAGGTGCCCGGCCAAGGTGGCGGCCGGCTCGCGCTCCTGTTGATGCGCCACGCCCACGGCCCGAACCTCTGGGACACCCTGGAGGACAACGTCCCCGACTACCGGGCCCTGTACGTTCAGCGGGGAGACATCCCCACCCGAGGGGTTCTGCGCTACATTACCCAGGTCACCGAGCCCGCGCCGACCCAGAGCCTACGCGCCCAGATCCGGCGCCAGATCAACCCAAAGTTGGAGGACGAGCTGATGTCATGGGCTGACCGACTCCTCGCCGAAGGACGCCAAGAAGAGCGAGCGCACTCCCGGGTTGTGCTCGCGCGAAGCGTAGAGAACCTGGTCAAGCTGCGGTTTGGCCCGCCCTCTGACTGGGCGCTCTCCAAGATCCGCGCGGCGGAGCTCTCTACCCTTGAGCGATGGTCAGATGAGATCCTCACGACGACGAGCTTAGAGGCCCTCCTCAGCGAGGAGTCACCCTCGGCGAGCGCATCGCGCGACGTGACTTGACGTTCTCCTCCGGCCCCAGATCAACCCCGAGGCAGAGGAGACGCGAGTGTCTTGGGCTGACCGACTTCGTGAAGAGGGATTTCAGAGAGGATTCCAGGAGGGATTCCAGGAAGGCCTAGAAGAGGCCCGCCAAGAGACGCGCACACGCCACGCCCGGGTGGTGGCGAAGTTGCTCTTCTTGAGGTTCGGCCCGCTGCCCGACTGGGCGGTCACCCGAGTCAAGGCCGCCGACCTGCCCACCCTCGAAGCCTGGGGGGACGCGGTCCTCCAGCGCACGCCGCCCGCCGTCTAAGGCACCTCGACGCAGATCCCGACCGTCGTCAAGGAGTTGGGTCGGGGCTCGGAGGCGCCGAGCTGAAGCTGCACGTCGTAGATCCCCGAGGGGAGCTGGATCGTGTAGTCGTCCCCATCGGTGGAGATCGACTGCGACTCGCCGGTGGTGATCTCGACGAACCGCACGAGCAGGTCATCGCCGCTCGACGCGCTCGGCACCTTGCCGCCGTCGTAGGTCACCAGGCCGTTGACCTCCGCCACCTGCAGGTCGAGGTTGAGGCCCGCGTCGCCGGTCACCTCCACCCCACGACGCACGGTCGCGAGGGAGTTCGCGCGTGGGTCCGCCGCGCCGAACTGCAAGGCGATGTCATAGGTGCCGAGCGGCACCTGGATGGAGTCCTCAGCGCCATCAAAGCTCACGGACTGGGTCTCGCGTGTCGTCGTCTCGGTGAACAGCACGTACACGTCGTCGCCGCTCGGCGCGCTGGGCACTTTGCCACCGTCATACGTGACGGTCAACGACAGGTCGCCCACGGACATGTTGAGGTCCAGGCCGCCGTCGCCGCTCACCTCGACGCCGCTCCGCACCGTGGCCAAGGAGTTGGCCCGAGGATCCGCCGCGCCAAACTGCAGGGCGATGTCATAGGTGCCGAACGGCACCTCGACGGTGTCCTGATCGCCGTCGAAGCTGTAGGACTGCGTCTCGCCCGTCGAGGTCTCGGTGAACAGCACGAGCACGTCGTCGCCGCTCGACGCGCTCGGCACCTTGCCGCCGTCATAAGTGACCTTGAGCTTCTGCTCTCCCACCTGCAGGTTCAGGTCGAGGCCGCCGTCGCCGCTCACCTCAACATCGCGGCGCACCGTCGCCAAGGAGTTCGGGCGGGGCTCCGCCGCGCCAAACTGCAGGGCGATGTCGTAGGTGCCGTGCGGAACCTCCACGCTCTCGACGTCACCGTCTAAGCTGTAGGTCTGCGTCTCTCCTGTGGAGGTCTCGGTGAACAGCACGAGCACGTCGTCGCCGCTCGACGCGCTCGGCACCTTGCCGCCGTCATAGGTGACCTTGAGCTTGAGCTCACCCACGGGGAGGTTCAGGTCGAGGCCACCATCCCCGCTCACCTCGACGCCCCGACGCACCGTCGTCAAAGAGTTGGGCCGGGGCTCCGCCGCGCCGAGCTGCAGGGCGATGTCGTAGGTGCCGTGCGGAACCTCCACGCTCTCGACGTCACCGTCAAAGCTGTAGGTCTGGGTCTCCCCCGTCGTCGTCTCGGTGAACAGCACCAGCACGTCGTCGCCGCTCGACGCGCTCGGCACCTTGCCGCCGTCGTAGGTGACCTTGAGCTTGAGCTCGCCGACGGGCAGGTCGAGGTTGAGGCCCGCGTCACCCGACACAGACACGCCGCGACGCACCGTCGTCAAGGAGTTCGGGCGGGGCTCCGCCGCGCCGAGCTGCAGCGCGATGTCGTAGGTGCCAAACGGCACCTGAACCGACTCTTCGGCGCCATCAAAGCCATACGTTTGGGTGTCGCCGGTCGTCGTCTCGGTGAACAGCACGAGCACGTCGTCGCCGCTCGACGCGCTCGGCACCTTGCCGCCGTCGTAGGTGACGTTGAGGTCAAGCTCGGCGATGGGGACGTTGATGTCGTAGACACACTCACCGGAGGCGCAGAGGTCTTCGGTCTCCTCACAGACACGCTCGGGCTCACCCTCGTCGGTGTCGTCGGTGTCGTCGGTGTTGTCCTCGACCGCGGTGTCGTCCGCGCGGTCGTTCCGGCCCTCGTCGTCTTTCGACAGCAAGCGGCAGGAGACAAGAAGAGAGAGCGCGCCCAAGCCGAGGCTGAGCGTGATGAGCGGACGAGTCATGGTGTTCCTGAGTGAGTTTAGCGACGACGGCGCGCGAGCAGGAGCCCCACGCCCAGGAGCAAGGCGGGGATTGGGGCCGAGGCCCCACCGCTCGCGCAGCGGAGGATGCCCCCCTTCTCCTCTTCGTCATCGTTGTTGTTGTCGGCGTCGCTGTCCGAGTCGGCGTCGCTGTCCGAGTCGGAGTCGGAGTCGCTGTCGCTGTCGGTGTCGGAGTCCGAGTCGCTGTCGGTGTCCGCGTCGGTCTCGCCGGTGTCACAGTCGATGCCGTCGTCGGCCTCGCCGTTGCAGTCGTCGTCGCGGCCGTTGCAGTACTCGGAGCCCTCGGGGTTCACGTCTTCGCGGGAGTCATCACAGTCCTCAGCGTTGGTGACGTAGCCGTTGGGGAGATCACAGCGTGGCGTGCCCGCGTTGACATCTCCGTAGCCGTCGCCGTCTGTGTCAGGGAAATAGACGCTGAACGTCGAAGAGGAGGCGGACCCATCAGCGTCATCCGAGGCGCCGTCGCAGTCCTCGTCTACGTCCGCGAGGTCGCAGACCTCCTGGGCGCCGGGGTTGGTGCTCGCGCTCGTGTCGTCACAGTCATCGTTGTTGGCCGACCAGCCCGTGTCACCGGAACAAACGATGATGGTCCCTTCGCCACCGAAGCCGTCGTCGTCGTCATCGACGTAGCGGGTGGTGCCGACGCCCACCTTGGCGTCTTTGTCATCACAGTCATCGGCGCCGACCACACCGTCGCCGTCGGCGTCGGAGTAGCCCCGGTAGACCTCCGCCTTGCCCACCGCGGACTTGGAGCCCGTGAAGCGGTACGAGCCGATGATGATGTCGGCCCAGCCGTCGCCGTCGACGTCCCCGGCGCCGTCCAATGAGCTGCCGTAATACTCGTAGCTGGCGCTGCCGCTGAAGTTCTGGATGTAGGACGACGACACCCCCGAGGCGCTGCCGAGGTAAAGCCGCGCCTCACCACGGTAGCTGTTCGCGAAGTCGCTCCCGACCAGCACGTCGTCGTAACCGTCGTTATCGACGTCGCCGACCCCCGCGACATCCCAGCCGAGCTGGTCCGAGGCGAAGGACCCCGTCATCGTCGTCTTCGCCGTGGTGAAGGTGCCGGTGCCGGAGTTGTGGTAGACGTACGCCCGCCCGAGCGAGGCCTTGGAGCTGGTGCTGTAGCCGTAGTCGCCGATGATGAGGTCGGGCCAGCCGTCGCCGTTCACGTCTCCGGCGCCGTCGAGGGCCGAGCCGAAGGTGGTCCAGCTCGGGTTGGTCACCGTCGTCGCGCCGGTCAGCGTCAGCCCCGTCGAGGAGCCGAGGACGATGTTCACCGTGTCGTAGTACGGCTCGGAGATGGCGACGTCGTCGTAGCCGTCACCGTTCACGTCACCGAGCCCAGCGACGGCGGAGCCTAAGGCCGAGAGGTTGACTGTCCCGGTCAGCGTCGTGGCGCTTGATGACGAGAGCCCCGTCGAGGCGCCGTAGAGCAGGACCACGAGGCCGCCCTGGACGTAGGTCTTTGGGTAGTCGGGCCCGCCCACGATCACGTCATCGTAGCCGTCGCCGTTCACGTCCCCGGCGCCGTCCATGGCCGCCCCGAAGGAGGTGCTGCTGACGGACGCGGCCAGGGCGAAGGCGGCGGTGGACGACACCCCAGAGGCCGAGCCGTGGTACACATCCACCCGGCCCGCGCTGGAGCTGTACTCGGGATCACCGACCATCACGTCGTCGTAGCCGTCGCCGTTCACGTCGCCGATGCCCGCGACGGTCCGCCCAAAACGAGTGGAGCCGCTGCCTCGGAGCGTCGTCGCCGCCGTCGCGCTGAGCCCGGCGTAGGATCCATGAAACACATAAGCCCGATCGATGCCTTGGGCGCCGATGATCACGTCGTCGTAGCCGTCACCGTTCACGTCCCCGGCGGCGGCGACGGCGCTGCCGAGCTCTTCGCCGAGGGTCGTCCCGGTGTAGGTGGTGTCGGCGGTGCTGTAGACCGGGTCCACGGTGACGGGGAAGGCCGCGCCGCGCACGTCCACCTCGATCACCATGGCGTCGCCGTCCACCCGGGCCGTCGCCAGGAGCGCCGCGCCGTCGTCGCCCCAGGCGATGGCCTCGGAGACCGTCCACACGCGCCCGTCGGCGGCGGTGATCGCCGCGCCCTCGCCCACGGCCTCGACCCGCGCCGCGCCCGTGTGGGCGACGACAAACGACAAGGTCTCAACCCCCGCCGGGGCCTCGGGCACCGTCCAGCCGAGCTCGACGCCGTCGTTGAGGCCGAGCCACCAGGTCACCAGACCGTCGTGGTCGTGCTCCAGGCGCCGCAGGCACTCGCCGCTCGCGCCGACGCCGGGACCACACTCCCCAAAGCTCGGCGCCACGGGGTGAACAGGCCGCAGCGCGCCGTCAAAGCCCCACTCCGACAAAGAGACGACCACCGGCAGCGCGTCGCCGAGCTGGGCGCCGTCGTCATCAAACCGCACCCGGGTGTCTGCGGCGTGCAGCGAGAGGGAGAAGCGGTCGCCCTCCTCGTGGATGGACTGGGCCTCCGCCGCGATCCGCGAAGACACCGTAGAGAGCCACACCCCGGCGGGGGCATCTCCGTCATTCTGCGGAGCACAGGCCAAGAGGAGGAGAAGCACGGGCGCTCCTTCGTGGAGGGAAAACGAGACGACGCGCACCACACTACACCCGCGTCAGTTCCCTCCGCAAGCGGCCCCCCGAGCTTCTGTCGAACATTTCTGCGCGCGGCGCTCAGGCCCCGCTCATCGCCGTCCGACCCGCCTCGGTGAGCCGGGCGATGCCCGTGCCGCTCTCGTAGTCCAAGAGGCCCTCGGCGACCATCTCCTCCATCATCGTCGAGAAGGCGCGGTGGGCGATGAAGTACCGCTTCTCGCTGTGATCGTGCAGCTCTCCCAAGGCGATGGCGCCCCCGGCCTCGCTGACCTTCGTGAGCAGGCCCTTCCGCGCCCGGGCCATGAACTTGCGCTGCTTCTCTTCAGCG
>JBEAVX010000412.1:0-4090 GCA_041160755.1 Pseudomonadota bacterium | reverse complement strand
AGGCCCGCGCGTAAGGTCTCGGCCTCGGCCTGGGTGAGCAGACCCACCTCGGCCAACATCGTCGCGTGGGCGATGGACCCGTCGATGTCCTCGTTGAACATCTGCAGGTCTACGCCCAACGACTCCGAGAAGCGGAGCATGGCCTCCGCCGGGCCGCCCTCAAACCGACCATCCCACAGCGCCATCGTGAACCTCTACTTCTTGAGCTCGGGGTGGCCCTTCGCGCGGCGGATCTCGGCGACGGTCTTGTACGGCAGGCCGTAGATCGCCAAGAAGCCTTCAGCCATGCTGCGGTTGAAGGTGTCGCCGTGGCTGTAGGTGGCGAGGCCGGTGTCGTAGAGCGAGAACGGCGACTTGCGGCCGGTCACCTGGGCCAACCCGGCGCTCACGCGGAGGCGGATCTCGCCGGTGACGGTGCGCTGGGACTCCTCGATGAAGGCCTGGAGGCACTCGCGCAGGGGGCCGAACCACTGGCCGTCGTAGATGATGTTCGCGAAGTCTTGGGAGACCCGGCGCTTGTAGTTGAAGGTGGCGCGGTCGAGGCAGACGCGCTCCAGCTCGGTGTGGGCGAGGTGGATGAGCGAGGCGCCCGGGGCCTCGTAGACCTCCCGGGACTTGAGGCCGACCACGCGGTTCTCGACCATGTCGATGCGGCCGACACCGTACTCACCGGCGAGCTCGTTGAGCTGGGTGATGAGCTTCACGCCGCCCAAGGCCACGCCGTCGATGGAGACGGGGAGGCCCTGCTCAAAGCCGATGATCAGCTCGACGGAGCCGCGGGGCGCGGTGATCGGGTCCTTCGTCATGCGCCAGGCGTCGGGCGGGGGCTCGTTCCAGAGGTCCTCCATCTCGCCGCACTCAATGGCGCAGCCCCAGATGTTCTGGTCGATAGAGAACGGCTTCTCAATGGTGACGGGCACCTCGACGCCGCGGGCCTGGGCGTACTCGACCTCGCTCTCGCGGGTGGTGAGCTCCCACGAGCGCAGGGGCGCGAGGATCTGGAGGTGCGGGGCCAGGGCCTTGATGGTGACCTCAAAGCGCACCTGGTCGTTGCCTTTGCCGGTGCAGCCGTGCGCGACGCCGTCGGCGCCTTCAGCCAGGGCCACGTCCACGAGCTTCTTGGCCAGGAGCGGGCGGCCCAAGGCGGTGTGCAGAGGGTAGGTGCCCTCGTACAAGGCCCCGGCGCGCACGGCGGGCCAGATGAACTCGTTGATGAACTGCTCTTGAAGGTCCTCGACGAAGGCCTTGGAGGCGCCGGTGCGCAGGGCCTTGGCCTTGATGGCGGGGAGGTCTTCGCCTTGGCCCAGGTCTCCGGTGAACGCGAGGATGTCCGCGCCGCCGTAGTTCTCCTTCAGCCAAGGAATCATGCAGGAGGTGTCGAGGCCCCCCGAGTACGCGGTGACGATCTTCATGGTTCTGTGCCCTCTTCGTCGGGCTCTTCGAGCCGACGGATGTCTTCTACGAGTGCGTGGATGCGGGCGGTGTCCGCCGGGGCGACAAAGACGGTGTCGTCTCCGGCGACGGTGCCCAGGATGTTCTCGTGTCCCCAGCCGTCCAGAAACCCGGCGACCCCTTCAGCGCGCCCGGCGAGGGTGCGCAGCACGACGAGGGAGCCGTTGTGCCGCACGCTGAGGATCTCCATCGCCACGACCCTACGGAGCATGACGCGGTAGGCGGCGGCGCGGTCGGCCCGGTAGACCGGGCCCTGGTCGGTGTTGTGCCGCACGACGCCGAGATCACGCAGGTCACGGGAGAGCGTGGCCTGGGTGCACGGCACGCCCGCCTCCTCCAAGAGACGAACGAGCTCGTCCTGGGAGGAGATCCAGCGCTCAGCGATGAGGCGCTTGATCAGCACATGGCGGCGGTCGCGAGGGTTCATGGCGGGGCGCCACATACGCCAGCGGGGGGTCTGACGCAAGCCCTCGCCCTGGGCCGGGGGGCCGTCGCCCCGAGGGGGCACCCCGCGCGCCGCAGAAGATCCTTGTTCAGCCCGGCGTGAAAGGGTGTGAAATATGCTGAAATACGGAACAGACCGGGTGGTCTAATCGCCAGAAGTGGCCACCCCGTAACCAACGACGGGGCACCAAGCGGGGCCCATCGACCAGTCCATCCCCCGATGCTCGGTGTTGAAGCCTCCCTCTCGCGTGGGGTGGTCACGCCCTCGGTACACTCGGTCCCACGAGCGCCTCACAACTGGCGTTCGTGAGGTCCGCCAGAGTCACGCGCCGCGGCGATCCGTCACGCGGCGCGAAGTCCACGAGAGCGACGAGAGAGAGCCCACCCCAGCGCGCCCCAAGCGCGCCGCCAAACCCCTGGAGCCCGAATGACCATTCGATATGACCGCGTGCTCGGCGCCTCGGCGCGCCCTGTCGGCGCAAGCAGCGGCTACCCCGTGCCGGGGCCGCAGAACATCACCAGCGAAGAGAGCGCCACGGCGGCCTTCTTCGCCTCGTCTTGCGCTTGGCAGGACATCGTCTCCCAAGACTTCGACGTCATCGTGATCGGCACCGGCGCGACGGCCGTGGCCTTCGTCGATCAGGCGCTCAAGAACGACCCCAACACCCGCGTCTTGATGTTGGAGCGTGGGCCGTTCTGGCTGCCCGAGCACTTCCAGAACCTGCCCTTGCCGTTCATCAACACGATGGCCTCGCCGCCGACGACCTACCCCTGGGCACGCACCCGGAAGATGGCGACGGAGGGACCGCAGTTTTTTCAGGCGGGCATGATCCCCATCTTCGGCGGGCGCACCTCGTACTGGAGCGCCTGGTGCCCGACGCCGACGCCCGAGCTGATGCGGGACTGGCCTGAAGAGCTCATCGCCGTCACCCAGCAGCCGGGCTTCTGGGACCGCGCCCGGACCTTCTTACACGTCCAAGACATGAACACCGTGAAGAACGGCGTGTACGGCGGCCTACAAGACCAGCTCGACGCGCGGCTCTCCGGCAACCTGGGCATGATTGAGAACGCCCAGAGCGCCGTGCCCGCGCCCATCGCCGTGGGGGTGCCTGACTGGACGACCACGAGCTTCCACAAGTTCAGCGTCGTCGGCGCGCTCTTGAGCCTCGGCGCCAAGCAGCAGGCCCTCGCCGCCCAGAACAAAGGCCGCGCGCTCACCCTCGTGGACCGCTGCGTCGTCAACCGCCTGCTCCACGATGACGAGGGCCTCGTCATCGCGATTGAGACCAGCCGGGGCGTGGTGAACGTCGGCGGGGCGAAGATCGTGCTCGCCTTGGGCGCCATCCCCCCGGCCACCCTGCTTCAGACCTCGTTCGGGGCGCGCCTGCCCAACGCCGGGGGCCGCTACACCGGGCACTTCATGTCGCATGTCACCGCCCGGGTGCGGCGAGACGCCTACGCGGACCTCAAGCCCCTGGAGGTCGCCGCCTCGTACATCGCCGGGGAAGATCCCAACTCCAAGCTCCAGTTCCACGTTCAGATGAGCGCCTTCGCCGAGTCTGACCCCATCGGCCAGGCCGTGACGGCGTACCACAACCTGCCCGACGCGGCGGCGGCGGCGTCCATGGACCAGCTCATCGGCTCTGAAGACTACGTCGTGTTCGTCTGCGCGACCTTGGGCGAGTGTGGCCCCAACCCCGAGAGCTGGGTGCGGCAGGCCGCCGTGGCCCCTGACCCGGCCGCCTCAGTGAAGCTCCAGCTCACCTTGGGGCCTGACGAGCAGGCGCTCTGGGACGTGCTCGACGAGGCGACGTGGCAGGCCCTCGCGGCGGCGACCACGGCCCCGGGCGGGGCGACCCCGGCGATCGAGTACTGGGTGGACGGCCCCGGCGGCGTCGGCGGCGGCTGGCAGAGCGCCCAGCCCGGCCCGGCGGACATCCGGCAGACCATCATCGTGCACGAGGCGTCGATGGTGTGGATGGGCGCTGACCCGGCCACCTCGGTCACCGGCCTCGACTACCGCCCCCACGGCGTCCAGAACGTCTACGTCACCGGCGGCGGCCTGTTCCCGACGAGCGGCTCGTGGAACCCCACCCTGACGATGTGTGGCCTCGCCCAAGACCTCGCCGACCGGATCTGCCCGCCGCCGCAGCGCTGCGGCTGAGCCCCCGACCCTGAACCCCCGACCCTGAAC
>JBEAVX010000407.1:0-3820 GCA_041160755.1 Pseudomonadota bacterium | reverse complement strand
GTGTTGAGGTGACGATGCGCCCGCTGCTCTGGCTGTTGCTCGGCTTCTTGCCGGATCCCGCCGACCCCCTGCCCTCGGGGGAGCCCTCGCCGCACCTCAACCGCACCCCGGCCGCCCAGGCCCAGCTCAGCGCGAGCCCCGCCGCCCGGGCGTTTTTCGACCGCTGGGGATCCTGGCGGGTGCGCTGGGACGAGCGCGACGACACGCCCCGCGCGCTCTCCGGCGGCGGGGTGCCTTATGCCGATCACCCCCGCTTCGCCGCCGACCTCGCGGCGCTCGCGGGGCTCCCCGCCGACGCCCTCGTGCTCACCCGAGAGCGCCGTGACGCCCGAGGCCGCTCGGCGCACTACGCGCTGCGTCACAACGGCGCGCTCATCGAGGGCGCGTTCTTGGACCTCTACGCGAAGGGCGGCGAGCTCAGCTTCGCCTTGATGAGCCTGCACCGCCCGAAGCCCGGCCCGGATCTGAGCGCCGACCTTCGCGGCGGCGCGCCCCGCCCGGGCGAGCGCTGGCTGCCCGTGCCCGACGGGGATCGCCTGATCTGGCGCCTGGGCCGGGTAGAGACCGACGGCGACGTGGTGACCTGGCGCGCCCGCGACGGCGCGGCGCTGCTCCGCTACACCCGGCGGATGCACCTCGACCTCACCGCTGAGGAGCGCACCGTCGGCGACGCTTTGACGCAGGCGCCCTTGCCCTACGTGCTCGTCACCGACGCGACCGGCTCGGAGACCACCGACGGCCTCGGCGGGCACAGCCGCACGCCGCCCTACGACGTGACGATGACCGGGCCCTGGCTAGAGGTCTACCGCTTCGGGGCCCTGGTGACGGCGACCGGGGTGAACGACGAGCTGGTCAACGGCGGCGCGGACATCAGCTACTCCGTGGCGTCCGTCCTGCGCCACTTCTACACCGTGCACGACTGGTTGACCGACCGTCGCCCCGATCACCCCTGGCTGCCGGAGACGGTCAAGGCGACCGTCGACATCAACTCGGCCTGCTGCAACGCCTTCTACACGAACGGCACGATCAACTTCTACATCGGCGGCGGGAGCACGAACAACCTCGGGCGCATCGCGGATGTGATCTTCCACGAGTACGGGCACGGCGTTCACGACTACATCCTCACCGGGGGCACCTTCGCCGGGGACGTGAGCGAGGGCAGCGCCGACTTCGTCTCGGCGACGATTCTCGACGACCCCATCCTCGCGCCGTATGCCCGGACGGACGGCGGCTACATCCGCGAGCTCGACACCGACCGGGTCTACCCCACGGACACGAGCGGCGAGGTCCACAACGACGGCCTCATCTGGGGATCCTTCTTGTGGAACCTGCGCACCGCCTGGATCGACACCTACGGCGACGAGCTCGGCGCGGAGCTGACCGACCTGCTGTTCCTCGACGCGCTCTCCGTCGGGCCTGGGCTCACGGATCTCGCCGAGGCCGTGATCTACGCGGATGACGACAACGGCGATCTCCGCGACGGCACGCCCCACGCCTGCGAGCTCGGCGCGTTGCTCGACCTCCACGGCCTGCGCGGCGCGCCCATCGCCTCGGTCGTGCTCGACCACACGCCGCTGGGGGATCAGCCCTCGGACGCCGAGGCTTACACTGTAAGTTTCTCCCTCGCCGATCCCTTCGTGGACTGCGCGCTCGTGAGCTTGGGCGACATCGCCGTCGAGTACGCCCTCGACCCGCCCGCCGGCGCGGCGGTGGAGGACATCGCCTGGACGTCCTTGCCCGCCGAGGGCGGCCCCGAGGCGCTCACCGCGACCTTGCCCCGGGCCCCGGCGGGGGCGCAGCTCGCCTACCGCATCGTCTGGTCCGACCTCAACACCGGCGAGACCGCGAGCTCCGACGGCGGCCGGGCCTCGGCGCTGTACACCTTCTGGGTCGGCGACGCCGAGCCCGTGTGGTGTGAGGGCTTTGAGGGCGGGGCGCCGGGCTGGGTGGCGAGCGTCGGCACGCCGGATCGCCCCCACGCCGGAGAGCCTTGGGTCAACCAGTGGGAGGTGGCCACACCGGAGGCGGCCTCCACCTTCAACCCGACCGCCGCCTACGAGGGCGCCAAGGTCTTGGGCACGGCGGTGACCGGCGATGGACGCTACCTGCCCAACAACGCCCAGCAGGTGACCTCGCCCGCGCTCGACCTCACCGGCGCTGGCGCCACCACCGCCCGGCTGCGCTTCTGGCGCTGGCTGAGCGTGGAGTCTTACGTCTACGACCAGGCCGCGCTCTGGCGCTGGGAGGACGGCGCGCCGGTCTTGTGGTGGACGAGCGAGGCCGGCGTGACCGGCGCGGACGCGATCCTCGACCAAGGCTGGACGGCGGTGGATCTCGACGTGCGGGATCTCGCCGAGGTCGGGAGCACCCAGCTCACCTGGAGCCTCACCTCGGACCCAGGCTTGGAGTACGGCGGCTGGAAGCTCGACGCCTTGTGCCTGTACACCCTCGCTGATGCCGCCCGGCACTACCGCGCCCAAGACCTGAGCGCGTCGGACGACGCCGCCGAGGTCACCGTGCGCTGGTCGAGCCCGTGGGTGCGACCGCTCTACGTCACGGCCTTGGTGCGGAACCTCGACGGCCCGCCGACGAGCGCCACGGACGGTGAGCTGTTGGAGCTTGACCTGAGCCCGACCCCCGGCGAAGAGAAGGTCTTCGTCGACACGACGCTCACCCCGGGAGAGACGGCCTGGTACGCCGTCTTCGCCGCCGAGGACGCCGAGGGCCTCCTGAGCGAGGCCGTCTTGGGCGAGAACCTCGACGAGGGCGGCGTGCCCGCGACGCCGGAGCCCGAGGACACGTCGCCGCCCGAGGAGGAGCCCGCCGACACGGCGGTCGACCCGGCCGAGGTGGATCGCCCCAAGGAGCCGAGGCTGTCGTGCGCCTCGTCCTCGGCGCCTGGGGCCTTGGGCCTCGCCTTGGCCGCGCTCAGCTTGTGGCGGCGACGGCGGCCGCGAAGCCGCTGACGGCGGCGGCGAACCCGATGACCGCGCCGCCGGGCACCCGCAAAAACACCTCATCGGCGCCATAAAACGTGGTCCGCCGGGCGACGACGACGGTGGCGGTGCCCTCGGTCGCGGCGATGAGCGCGTCGAGGTCTTCCACCTTCGCGTAGAGCATGGCCGGTGAGGGCCGCTCGGCGAGGGCGGGATCGTCGTGGAAGAGGCTCGCGTGGGTCTGGAGCATCACCGTCATCTTGTCCTTCGCGAGCAGGGCGAAGCCGAGGCGATCCTCGTGGTCCACGGTGGTGATCAGGGTGAACCCGAGCTGGTCCACCCAGAACGGCAGCGCGGACTCAATCTCGTGCACCGGGAGGATCGGCGCGATGCTGGTGATCTGAACAGGCATACAGTCTCCGACGTTGGGGCCTGCCATTTGCCCGACCGGCGGGGCGGCGTCAAGGGGTGGTGCAGACCTTCTGGGCGTTGGCGTCGAGGGCCATGAAGAAGGTGTCGTCGATGATGAGGAAGCCGCCTTCCTCGACGGGGACGCCGCTCTGGTGCATCAGGGCGTAGGCCTCCCCGAGGGAGAGCCCGGGGCAGAGCGCGCGGGCGACGCCAAGCATCCCCGAGATGCTTGCCGCCGCGAATGACGATCCGCTGTCTCGCCGATAGCCGTCCTCATTGTCCAGCACGCACACACCGTCGCCCGAGGCCCAGGCCCCAAGCGGTAGGTCGGTGAGGCGACTCGCATATTCTGGCTGCGCACCGTCTCGGGACCCCACGGAGATCGCGAGCACGCCATCGACGTTCGCAGGCCAGCGGGTGACGGCGTCTCGAAAAACGCCATCGTTCCCGGCGGCCGCCACCAGCATCACGCC
>JBEAVX010000390.1:0-4746 GCA_041160755.1 Pseudomonadota bacterium | reverse complement strand
CCTCGCCCGCATCGTGCACTCGCACCACCCCGACCTCGACCAGCAGCTCATCAGCGCGGCGATGGACCGCTTCTACGCCCTGCGAAAGCTCGACGGGATGCGCAAGAAGCCGTCCACGAGTGAGCTCCTCGACTGGCTCGTGGTGCTCAGCCGCGCGGGCGTGCCCGCTGAGGAGCTGCGCCGGGCCCTGCCGTTCTCGGGCGTGCTCCTCAAACAAGAGGAGGATCTCCTGCTCGGCCACAAGGCGCCGCGCCGGGCGGGCGTGTGAGCGAGCCCGTCGCCGGGCGGCTGTTTCTGCCGCTGTTGTTCAACCTGCGCGCCCAGGGCCTCGGCGTCGGCCTCAGCGAGTGGCTGGCGTTCATCGAGGGCCTCACCGCGGGCCTCGCCCGGGATCTCGACGGCGTGTACCGCCTGGGCCGCGCGCTGCTCGTGCACAGCGAGGCCCACTACGATCACTACGACCTCGCGTTCTCGGCCACCTTCGCAGGCGTCACCCTAGAGCCCAAGCTCAAGGCCGCGCTGGAGGACTTCCTGCGGGATCCGCTGGCCTTCACTGAAGGCCGCGCGCCGGGGGAGCACGACTTCAAGAGCGTCGAGGAGCTTTTGGAGGCCTTCCGCAAGACGCTGGCCGAACAAAAAGAGCGCCACCAGGGCGGCAACCGCTGGGTCGGCACCGGGGGCACCTCGCCCTATGGCACCGGCGGCAAAGCGAACATGGGCCTGCAGCTCGGCGAGTCGTCCGGCGGCGGGGGAGGGGGCATCCAGCTCGCCGCCGAGCGCCGCTGGTCCGAATACCGCACCGACCTCGCCCTGGACGTGCGCGACTTCAAGGTGGCCTTGCGCGCGCTCCGCAAGCTCGCCCGTGAGGGCGTCGAGGAGCTTGATCTCGACGAGAGCATCCAGGCCACGGCGCGCCAGGCCGGCGAGATCGAGCTCGTCTTCAACCCCGAGCGCGCGAACCGCGCCCAGGTCGTGCTGCTCATGGACGCTGGCGGCTCGATGAGCCCCCACGCCGCCTTGGTCTCCCGCCTGTTCACCGCCGCGCAAGAGCTCAAGACCTTCAAGACCTTCGAGCACTTCTACTTCCACAACTGCATCTACGGCTGGCTGTACAAGAGCTACCAGACCTTCGAGCGGGAGCGCACCGTCGATGTGTTGGCCCGGCTCACGCCCCGGCACCGCCTGATCCTCGTCGGCGACGCGTCGATGGCGCCGTATGAGCTGTTCTCCAACTTCGCGGGCTACGGCGACACCTCCCCGGCGGGCATCGAGTGGCTGCGTCGGCTCAAGGAGCGCTGCCCGTCGAGCGTCTGGCTGAACCCCGATCCGCGTCAGTACTGGGAGCACCCGACCGTGCAGGCGATCGGCCAGATCTTCCCGATGCAACCGCTCACCTTGGACGGCCTACGTCTGGCGGTGAGGGAGCTTCGCGCGGCGCGCTGAGTTCTCGCCCTTGTCAGGGGGCGCTGAACGCAGTACACTCGCGACCCGGCTGGTGAGAGTGGCTCTACGGAGCCACGCTGGGGCGTCGACAAGTGGTAAGTCAACGGATTTTGATTCCGTTTACCGCAGGTTCGAATCCTGCCGCCCCAATCCCAGCCTGGCCACCCCCACCACGGTGTCGGAATGGCGTCCCTCGGATATGGCGAGATCAAGCTCTTCTCCGGCAACGCCAATCCCGAGCTCGCTACGGCGATCGCGGCGCACCTGGGGCTGAAGCTCGGAGACGCCAAGGTCTCCCGCTTCTCCGATGGTGAGGTGCAGGTCGAGATCGGCGACAACGTGCGCGGCCGGGATGTCTACATCATCCAGCCGACCTGCGCCCCGGCGAACGATCACCTCATGGAGCTGCTCATCATGGGCGACGCCTGCAAGCGGGCGAGCGCTGGGCAGCTCACGGCGGTGATCCCGTACTACGGCTACTCTCGCCAAGACCGGAAGGTCGCCCCGCGCGCGCCGATCACCGCGAAGCTCGTCGCCGACCTGCTCACCGCCGCGGGCTTTCACCGCGTGCTGACCATCGATCTGCACGCCGGGCAGATCCAGGGCTTCTTCGACATCCCCGTGGACAACCTCTACGGCTCCACGAAGCTCGTGAGTTACCTGCGAGAGAAGGTCGGCCGCCGGGATGACCTCGTCGTCGTCTCCCCTGACGCGGGCGGTGTGGAGCGCGCCCGGGCGTTCGCCAAGCACCTGCGGGCGGGCCTGGCCATTGTGGACAAGCGCCGCAGCGGCCCGAACGTCGCGGAGATCATGCACATCATCGGTGACGTGCGCGGCCGCTACGCCGTGCTCGTGGACGACATGATCGACACCGCGGGCACCTTGGCCAAGGCCGCGTCCGCCATCGTCGAGGCCGGGGCCACAGGCGTCATGGCGGTGGCCACCCACGCCATCCTCTCGGGCAACGCCGCCCAGCGCATCGCCGAGAGCGCGCTGGACGAGGTGGTCGTCAGCAACACCGTGCCGTTGAGCGAGGCCGCGCGGGCGACGGGGCGCATCACCGTCGTCACCATCGCCGATGTGCTCGCCGAGTCGATCCGCTCGATCCACCACGCCGACAGCGTCTCGCGGCTGTTCCGGATCTGAGCTGATTCGCCCCCAGGGCGGCCCCGGCGGTTGACATGCCCCCGCCGCTCCAATAGGAGGCGCCGTCCGGTAGGGCCACGTTCGTGGCGCTCCGTGCGGGCGACGCCGGGCAACCACAAGTCGTGGTTGCTCCAGAGTCCATGGCGCCGCTCGTGATTCCTTTGGCCCGGCCTCGTCCGCGCCCAAGGACGCAGTTCGCCGCTGCGGGTGAGAGGACTCCACCCTACTCAGGGATCCTCACACCATGAACACCATCCCGTTGCAGGCCACGGTCCGCGAGGCCTTCGGCAAGGGCGAAGCCCGCAAGCTGCGCGCCAAGGGCAACATCCCGGCGCTGGTCTACCGCGCTGGCGCTGCGCCCAAGCACATCGCCCTCGACCCCCTGGTCCTCACCAAGCTCTTTCGGGCTTCCAACAACCAGAACACCCTCCTCGACGTGCAGGTAGACGGTCAGTCCTACATCTGCATCGTGCGTGAGGCGCAGAAGCACCCGGTCAGCCGCGAGCTGCTTCACGTCGATCTGTACGAGGTCCTCCCGACCGAGTCGGTCCTCGTCGAGGTGCCCCTCGTCCCGTCCGGTCGCGCGGCTGGCGTCGCGGCGGGCGGCAAGCTCAACGTGCTGGCGCGCGCGGTGAACGTCCGCTGCATGCCCGCCGACATCCCCGCCGGCATCGACGTGGACGTCACCCCGCTGAACATCGGCGAGGGCCTGCGCATGTCGCAGATCCCCGCGCCGACGGGCTGCACCTTCGTCTTCCCGACCGACTTCAACGTCGTGCTCGTGGTCGGCAAGCGCGTTGACGCCAAGGGCGACGAGAGCTGATTCATCATGTGGCTGATCGTCGGACTAGGAAACCCGGGCGCGCGCTACGAAGAGACTCGGCACAACGCCGGGTTTCTCGTCGTGGAGCGCCTCGCGTCTCGCTGGTCCATCGACGTCAGCCAGAAGCTCTTCGGCGCCCTCGTCGGCGCGGGGCAGGTCGCGGGCCACAAGGTGGCCATGGCCATGCCCCAGAGCTTCATGAACCTCTCCGGTCAGCCAACCCGCTCGGTGATGGGGTTCTACAAGATCCCCACCGAGCGTGTGCTCGTTGTGCACGATGAGCTGGACATCCCCTTTGGGGACGTTCGGCTCAAGGTAGGCGGCGGTCACGGGGGCCACAACGGCCTCCGCGACCTCGGCGTCCAGCTTGGCGGCCCCGGTTTCCCCCGCGTGCGGGTGGGCATCGGACGGCCTCCGGCGGGCTGGGACACCGCTGACTACGTGCTCGGCCGCTGGAACCCTACGGAGCGTGACTCGTTGGGGGCCGTGATAGACACGGCGGCCGACGCGGTCGAGACCGTCCTCAAGAGCGGCCTTCAGCTCGCCATGAACCAGATCAACGCCCGTGTGAAGCCGCCGAAGACGTCGGTGATCCCGGGATCCTCTCTACTCAGCTTGGCCGTCTTGGCCGCAGGAGTCATGTAAACATGGACCCTCTCAACTACGCCGTACCCGCCGCGGGAGTCTTCGGGCTCGCGTACGCGGCGTACAAGGCGAACTGGGTGCTCCAGCAGGACGCCGGTGAGGCGAACATGCAGGAGATCGCCCGGCGCATCGAGGAGGGCGCGATGGCCTTCCTCAACCGCGAGTACCGGGTGCTCTCGGTGTTCGTGGTCATCGTCGCCGGCCTGCTCGCCGCGAGCAGCTACGCGACGCCGGACCAGACCCCCTTCGTGGCGGTGTCGTTCGTCGTCGGCGCCTTCGCCTCGGCGCTCTCGGGCTTCTTCGGGATGCGCATCGCCACCAAAGCGAACGTGCGCACCACGGCGGCCGCCCGCAAGAGCCTCCCCGACGCCCTGAACGTCGCCTTCGCCGGCGGCTCGGTCATGGGCATGTGTGTGGTCGGGCTCGGGCTCATCGGCCTGAGCTCGCTGTTCTTCCTCTACTACTTCCAGTTCTCCGGTGGGAACCTCGCCCTCACCCTGAACGTCATCACCGGCTTCTCGATGGGCGCCTCCTCCATCGCGCTCTTCGCGCGCGTCGGCGGCGGCATCTACACGAAGGCCGCGGACGTCGGCGCTGACCTCGTCGGCAAGGTCGAGGCGGGTCTTCCCGAGGACGACCCCCGCAACCCCGCCGTCATCGCCGACAACGTCGGCGACAACGTGGGCGAC
>JBEAVX010000383.1:0-2993 GCA_041160755.1 Pseudomonadota bacterium | reverse complement strand
ACGTCGGACCGAACCTCGGCGCGCTCAACCGGGCCGTGCTGCTCAGCGCGAGCCACCTGATCACCCCGCTGGCGCCGGATCTGTTCTCGGCGCAGGGCCTCAAGTACCTCGGCCCGACGCTCATCGACTGGCGCGCGGGCTGGCGGGAGCGGCTAGCAAAGTGCCCCGACCCGTCACTCTCGCTCCCTTCGGGGGGCCTCGCGCCCTTGGGCTACGTCGTGATGCAGGCGGGGATGCGCCTCTCTCGCCCGGTCGCGGCCTATGGTCGATGGGTGGCGCAGATGCCTAAGGTGTTTCACCGTGAGCTTCTTCAGGGGGACGCGAACAACCTCAGCGTCAACAACGATCCGTATTGCCTTGGCGTGATGCGCAACTACCAGAGCCTCATGCCCCTCGCGCAGGACGCGAAGAAGCCGATGTTCCTGCTGAAGCCCGGGGATGGCGCGATGGGCGCGCACCAGGGCGCCGTCGCGCGGTGTTATGACGAGTTTGAGCGACTCGCCAACACGATTACGGACAAGCTCCGAGCAGAGGGCGCGGCGCGCGGCGCTTAGGGGCAGCCAAGCTCACCCCACCCGCATCCGCCAGCGGGCGCCCGTGGCCGTGTCCATCACCAGCACACCCAGCGCCTCTAGCTCGGCGCGCACGGCGTCGGCGCGGGCCCAGTCTTTGTCGGCGCGGGCCTGGGCGCGCTCGTTGAGCTTGGCCTCCACCGTCTCCACCGCCAGACCCAGGGCCTTGAGGCGCTTGTGTTTGAGCTCCTCGAAGAAGTCGGCGGGGTTGGCGCCGCCGATCCCGAGCACCTGGGCGCTGATGCTGAAGGCGTCGAGCGCCAGACGCATCAGGGGCTCGGCGCGTTTTTTGGCGCGTTTGTCGTTCGCCAGGCGGTTGATCGCCCGGGAGAGCTCAAACAGGTCACCGACGACCTGGGCCGAGTTGAAGTCTTGGTCCATCGCGGCCTGGAAGCGGGCGCGGAAACCTTTGGCCAAGGTGTAGAGCGCCTGGCCGTCGTCGCCGAGCTCCTTGGCGATGACCTCGGGCTTGTCGGCGATGGGCCGGGCGCTGAGCTCTTCAGCCTGCTCTTTGGCGACGTAGAGGCGGTCGAGGGAGCCCGTGGCCTCCGCGAGGCGCTCGGCGGAGAAGGGCAGGGGAGAGCGGTAGTGGCTCTCCATGTACAACAGACGCAGCACCTCGGCGGGCACCTGCTCCATGATCGCCCGGATCGTGAGCGAGTTGCCCAAGGACTTGGACATCTTCACGAAGCCGGACTCGTCGGCCTGCTCCGCGCTCGACGCGAGGATGGTGAGGTGGCCGTTGTGCATCCAGTAGCGGGCGTAGGGGCCGTGGCCGTTGGCGCACTCGGACTGGGCGATCTCGTTCTCGTGGTGGGGGAAGACGAGGTCGATGCCGCCGCCGTGGATGTCGAAGGTCTCGCCGAGGTACTCCATGCTCATCGCCGAGCACTCGATGTGCCAGCCCGGGCGGCCGGGGCCCCAGGGGCTCTCCCAGGCGATCTCGCCGGGCTTCGCGCCCTTCCACAGCGCGAAGTCGGCGGGGTGGCGTTTGGTGTCGCGCACCTCGACCCGCTCCCCGGCGATGAGCTCGTCCACCTTCTTGCCCGAGAGCTTGCCGTAGGCCGCGAAGCTCTGCACCGAGAAGTAGACGTCGCCGCCCGCGGCGTAGGCGTGGCCCTTGTCGACGAGCTGCTGGGTGATGGCGAGGATGTGGGGGATGTGCTGGCTGACCTTGGGCTGGACCTCGGGCAGCACGAGGCCCATGGCGGCGAGGTCGTCGTCGAGCGCGCGGCAGAAGCGGTCGGAGAGCGCGAGGGGATCTTCGCCGAGCTCGGCGGCGCGGTCGATGATCTTGTCGTCTACGTCGGTGTAGTTTCGGACGTAGGTGACCTCAAACCCGCGCCAGCGCAGGTACCGCACGACGAGGTCAAAGCTCAACATCGCCCGGGCGTGGCCGATGTGGCAGTAGTCGTAGGTCGTCATGCCGCAGACGTAGAGGCGGACCTTCCCGGGCTCCTGAGGCTCAAAGACCTCCAACGAGCGAGAGAGGGTGTTGTAGACACGGAGGGTCGGCACGGACATGACGGGTCCTGACCCCGCGCGAGAGGCGTCGGGGTGGGTGGGAGAGCGGCTCAGCTCGTGGCGGCCGCGGCGTGGTCGTCGTCGTCGTCATCGTCGTCGTCGAGGTCGGCCCTCGCGGAGGCCTTGGGCTCGGCGACGAGCTCGGCGGACGTGGTCGCGTCAGCGGGGACAAAGATCGCCTCGATCTCGCCCTCCACCAGCTTCTCATCGACGTCTCGCGCGGTGGAGATCTCTTGCACGAGCAGGCTCCGGGCCTGGTCGTACATCTTGCGCTCGCCGAAGGAGAGGTTCTTCTCGATCTTCATCAAGGCCAGATCCCGAAGGACCTTGGCGACCTCTAAGGGGTCGCCGGTCTTGATCTTGGACATGTACTCACGATACCGGCGGTTCCAGGTCTGCGTGTCCGTGGGGGACTCGCGGTCGCGGAGGATCTCGTAGATCCGATCGACCTTCTCCGCGTCCATCACCGTGCGCATCCCGATTCGGTCGGCGTTCTGCACGGGGACACGAATGGTTGAGCCGTTGTCTTGGATCTTGAGGATGTAGAAGGTGAGCTTGACCTTCTCCATCTCGTGCGTCTCGATCCCGATAATGACGCCGACCCCGTGAGCCGGATAGACCGCTTTGTCACCGACCTTAAACTGCACCGCTGCTCCTGTATCCGGTGTCCCTGACCCGCCCCGCGCGCCCGCCGCAGCCCAAGAAGTGGGCTGTGAGAGAAGAAAGGGGGCTTAGGGGTAGCCCGGAGAAAGCGCGTTCACGCTGTCTGGACGCCGTGAATCAGACCTGAGCACTTAACCTGACGGGATCATCTGGTCAATCAGGCTCTCACGCCGAGGCGACGATCTCCCCTACGCTGACTCGATATCTGCTCCGCGAGGTCGCGGGCCCGGGGCT
>JBEAVX010000376.1:0-8266 GCA_041160755.1 Pseudomonadota bacterium | reverse complement strand
TGACCGTGCGGGTGAGCACCGGGTCGAGGCCGGTCTCGGGCTCATCGGCGACGACCAGCCGGGGGTGCAGGGCGAGCACCCGGGCCAAGGTCACCCGGCGTTGTTCTCCGCCGGACATCTGACGAGGCAACGCATCGGCGCGCGCGCCAAGTCCCAGGCGAGAGAGCATCGCCAGACCATCCACCCGCGCCTGCTCACGGCTGCGCCCGCCGAGCACCCGTAAGGTCTCGGTGACGTGCTCCAGGGCCGTCTGCTGGGGGTCCAAGGCGGCCATGGGATCTTGCGGGACGTACTGATAACGCGCCCGATGTTTGGCGCGCGCGCGCTCGGTGAGGCCGTCCCAGCGCTGATCCTCAAGCCAGACCTCGCCGCCGGTGGGCTCCTCTAAGCCGAGCACGAGGCGCGAGAGCGTCGTCTTGCCTGAGCCCGACTGGCCGACCAGCGCGAGGATGTCGCCGGGGCCCAAGGTGAGATCGACGCCGCGCACGGCCTCGACGGTGCGTTTGGGCGACCAGGGGAAGGTGCCGTGCTGAATGAAGGTCTTCTGCAGACCCTTGATGCGGACGATCGGCGCGCTCATGCCGTGTCTCCTTGGGCCTTGAGCCGCACGACGTCTTGTGCGATGCGCGAGACGGTGTCCTCGTGGTGGGAGATCAGCAAGAGCCCGCAGCCGTGGTCTTTGCACACGGAGATCATGAGCTCGATGACCGTGCGGGTGAGCACCGGGTCGAGGCCGGTCTCGGGCTCATCGGCGATCACCAGGCGCGGGTGCGGGGCGACGGCGATGGCCAAGGCGGCGCGTTGGCATTGGCCACCGGAGAGCTCGCCGGGCAAGGCCGTCGTCGCCGAGCGCGGCAGACCGACTTCAGCGAGGGCCTGCTCCACGGCCTTCTGCACGGCCTGGGCGCCGACCGGGGGCTCGTTTCGGCGGGAGATCGCCAGCTCAAGCTGACGCCCGAGGGTGCGTCCCGGGTTGAGCGCGCTGGAGGCCGCCTGGGGGCTGTAGGTGAGGAAGGAGCCGCGCAACGCCGCCGTCTCGTTCAACAGGCGCCGCTGGGCCCGGGCGCCGCCGCCGCGCACCCCCTCAAACCAGTCGCGGTCGCTGAGCGCCGGGAACCGCAGCGAGCCCGCCATGAGCCCCGGGTTCACCTCGATGAAGCCCATGATCGCGCAGGCCGTGAGCGTCTTGCCCGATCCCGACGGCCCCATCATCGCCGTCACCCGACCGCCGTAGACATCGACGTTCACATCGGCGACGAGGGTGCGCTGGCGCGTGGCGATGCGCATGTCGCGAAGCTGCACGAGGTGCTCTTTGTCGCTGCTCATCGCGCCCTCACCGCCCAGGTGACCGACAGAGACATCAGCGCCACCACGCCCACCAGACCCAGCCCCAAGGCCAAGGCGTGCCCGGTCTCGACGTCGAGGATCACCTGGTAGCCGAGGTAGAGGATGTCCGCCCAAGAGCGCACGGAGTCGTTGTGCGTGAACGACGGCTGGCTGTCGGAGAGCGCCAAGTACGAGAGCGCGATCTCCAAGAACACCACCTGCATCACCGTCTCGATGGCCTGGCGCACCACGACGGGCCGCAGGTTCAGCGCGACGATGTGGTAGAGGTAAATCCGGGCGCGGGAGAAGCCGTGGGCCCGCAGGGCCTCGACGAACCGCGCGCCGCCGAGCCGCCCGGCCACGGACGCGGCCTCGTCCATGGCGCCCGGCGCGGCGAGCAAGGCCCAGGTGAGCGCGATCGGCGTGAGCCCGCGCATGTCTTGGGGCAAGAGCAGCGCCACGACCAGCACGACGACGAGCCGCGGCAAGGCGCCGACCACCTCTCCGAAGCCCTGGACCGCCGCCTGCGCGCGCCCTGACCCGACGCAGGCCAAGAGCCCGCCCAAGGTGCCAAAAAAGAGCACGACGAGCCCGCCGAGCATCGACGGGAGCGCCACGACCCGGGCGCCCTGCTGGGCGTACTCCAACAGCGGACGCCCCCGGTTGTCGGCGCCGAAAGGCGGCAGCTCGCTCGGGCTCGCGTAGGCCATCGACAGGTCGGGCTGGGCGAGGTGCTCCGGGGCGAACATGCCCATGACGACGAGCAAGGCGAGGCACGAGGTGGCGAACAGCCCGGAGATCAAGCGGCTCATGAGGCCACCGCCTTGGGCGCCCGGCGCACATGGAGCGCCACGCCGATCTCGACGAGGGCCTGGGTGATGAGCAAGGCGGCGCTGATCACCGCGAAGCCGAAGGCCGCCGCGATGACCACGCCGAAGTCTTGGTACAGCGTGCCGCCCCAGAGCAGATCCCCGAGGCCGTTGATCTGCAAGACCACCTCGACGATGACCGCGCCGGAGAGCAGGTGCAGCACCCGGGCCCGGAGCTGGCCGATGATCGCTGGGAGCGCGTTGGGCAGGGTGTTCTGGAGCACCCCCTCGCCGCGCAAGATGCCGAAGCGCACATAGCGCTGCTTACGCTCGGACTCCATGAGGCCACGCACGCCGGAGACCGCCCCGGCCATCGCCGCGTCCGCGAGCCCCAAGGCCAAGGCACCGAGCACCAGCTTCACCCGCTCCGCCTCGTCCCCGAACGCCGCCGAGCCGTACTTGATCGTGATGACGGCGGAGGCCGCCAAGGCGAAGATGACCGACGGCGGCAAGCCCAAGACCCGCAGCAGGCCGTCCGCCGCCCGAGGCAAGACGCGGGTGGCGGCGCCGATCACGCCGAGCAGGATCGGCACAAACGAGAACAACACGAGCAAGGCCGTGTTGGGGATGGACTCGATGAGCATCGGCGCGACGGGCGCGCCCTGCTGAAGGCGCCACGAGCGCCCGAAGTCACCGGAGAGCGCGTCGCCGGTCCACTTCGTGAAAAAGTGCACCGGGCCGTCGTTGAGGTTCCAGCGTTTGGCGAGCTCCTCCGTGCCCGAGCAGACCTCCGGCGGGCAGATGATCGCCGCGGGATCCCCGGGCAACGCCCAGATCAGCGCGGTGATCACCGCCGGCACCGCCGCGGGGAGCAGCAGCGCAGCGATCAGTCGCACCAACGGACGGACGTACCAGCGCTGCATCAGAGTCTTTCCTCAGCCTCACCACGACGTCGAGGCGCAAAGCCGCCCGATCAGGCGCCGGTACGCCACTTGTCGAAGACCGTCCAGTAGTAGTACGGCGTGATGGTGTTGCTGCGGACCTCGGTGCGCCAGGCCGACTTCGTGTCGAGCTTCCACAAGAAGAGGTACGGCAGCTCCTGGGCGAGCAAGGCGTGCAGCTTGTGGTACGCGTCTTGGGCCTGGGTGTCGGTGCGCGCGACCTCGTACTGGGCGAGGAGCGTGTCGATCTGGGGGTTGGTGAAGTTGAAGACGTTGAACGCGCCACGGCCATCTTTGCGGCTGTGGAACAGCGGGTTCACGTCCTCGACCAAGCCGAAGGACCACTTGCCGATGACGAGGTCGTACTCGGAGGCCTGGCCGGTGAGGACCTTGAGGTTCCAGTCGTCTGTGGTGATCTTGAACTCTTGGCGATCAAACCCGGCGGCGCTGAGCTGGTTGCCGACCTGGGAGAGCAGGTCGGGGGCCTCGATGTCCAAGGGCGCCTTCATGCCGATGCGCATGGTGATCGGCTCGTTCTTGAAGTGCCAGCGCCCGCCCTCTTGTTTGAGGCCCGCGGCGTTGAGCAGCTCAAAGGCCTTCGCTTTGTCGGCGCGGGCGTTCACCGCGACGGTGCGGTTGTAGAACGGCGAAGACTGCACGAAGGGGCCGGAGATGAACTCACAAGGAGAGTTCTGCTCGCCGGGCTTCACGCCGATGGAGAGCTGGCGCAGGTCGGTGCGATCGACGATGAGATCGAGGGCCTGACGGACACGCTTGTCTTTGAGGTACGGCTTCTCTTGGTTCACCGCGACGAACCACCAAGAGCGCAGGTCGTAGGACTTGAGCGCGAGGTCGTCCTGGGCGCTCACCTCGGCGCGGTTGCCGGGGGGCACGGTGATGATGCCCTGCACGCCGTTGTTGATCAGCGTCTTCACCTGCACCAAGGGGTCGTTGCCCTCTTGGAGCGACAGGGTGTCGATGCCCGCGTCGTGGTGGACGTTCTTGTACTTCTCAAACGTCGTGCCGCGACGGCCTGAGCTGCCCTTCATCGGCCCCGTGCCCACGGGGCGCAGCGAGAACTCGTGGTCGGGCTGAATCGCCGTCTTGCCGCCGAAGGCGTGCTCGGGCAAGACGTGCACGCTCAGGCGGTTGAGCGGGTTGTGGAACACCTTGGTGAACTGCACCACGGCCACATCGGGCTTCTCGACGGTGCAGCCGGCGAAGATCGCGCGCTGCTTCTCGGCGATGGGGCTCGGGGTGCCCGGGTCGAGCATCGCCTTCACGGTGAAGCAGATGTCGTCGGCGCCGAGCACCTCGCCATCTTGCCACTTCACGCCTTTGCGGAGCACGAGCCGGATGCTCTTGCCGCTGTCGAGGAGGCTCCACTCCTGGACGATGTTCGACACGAGCTCGTTGTTGATTGGATCGTTGAAGTAGATCCGATCCATGACGAGCTCATGCACCCGGTTGTCGACCATTGACTGGGCGAACAGCGGGTTCATCGTGCTGGGGAGGCTCTCCTCGAAGAACGCCAAAGAGGCGCCCGTCGTGAGGGCTGCGGCCGCGAGGCCAAGGACCGACAGAAGTCGGTGAGGGTTCGAATGCATAGGAGCGATCCTCACTAGTGCACCGGTATCGCCGGTCCCGCGTCCCGGCTCACGCGAAGGTTGAGCGCGTCCAAGGATACCCGGGCGGCCTGCAGCCCGGGCAGCTTGTCTACATAGCCATGAAACAGCTCTTGAGCACGGACGGGGTTGCGCTGACCCGCGTCCCAAGCAGCGATCGAGATGAAGAAGGTGGGATCCGCCGCGGCGTCTACGGAGCGGTCGCGGGCGATGAGCCGAAGCTCAGCGGCGCCGCGCTCATCCCCGAAAGACTCCGCCACCTCGGCCCCGGCGCGCAGCGTGCCCGCGAGCACAAACTGCGCGAAGAGGCGATGGTCGGCGGCGGCGCTGCCAAAGGCTTTGCCCATGGCGGCCTCTACCTGCTGGGACAAGGCGATGGCCTGGTCTTGGAGGCAGTTGGGATCGACCTTTTGTTCGACGACACAGCGGGAGATCACCGCCGCGTAAGCCGAGGTGCCGGAGAGCTGCTGCAGCCACTCCGTCGCGGGCTTGCCCGCGTTGAGCCCGACGACGAGCTGGAGGTCCGCCGTGGTGAGCCAAGGGCTCATGAAGAGCGCCTCCAAGGGCAGCTCCTTGAGCTCCGCCGAGGCCACACTGTTCAGCGGCTCCCCCGGCAGACGCCACGCGCCCAAGAGCGCATCAGCGACGCTGACATCCCCGGCGAGGGCGGCGGCCGCCGCGGCCTCATGCCACATCGCCGCTTGAAGCAGCGCCGTCGCGTCGGAGAGGCCCACGTCCAGCGGCGTCGAGCCGCCGTCCAAGGGGCGCTCCTTCACCGTGTAGTGCGGGGCGTCGGCGATGCCGGGCATCACGCCCGGGGTGACCTCGGCGAGCGGAAACTGCGCCGGGTCGTTGGAGATCGGCCACCAGCGCGCGTCGGGCTGGGCGAGGCGTTTGGCCCAGGCCGCGTCCGCCGCCGCCAGCGCCTTGCTCGGGGAGCCGCCGGACTTGCCGAGGAGCTCCTTGGCCTTCTCCGTCTCGTTCACCACCACCCAGGCCACGGCGAGCACGTAGCTGACCTCGGCCGGATCCCCCTCCCGGAGCTGCTCCGGGCGGTAGGTCTCGATGGTGGAGCGCGCCTGGAGCAGCGCGGCCTGGCGGTACATGGCGGAGATCTCGGCGTGGAGACGAGCCGTCGCTGGCCCGCTGGCACCGAAACCCGTCAACGCGCCCGAGTAGTTCCTCTCGTAGTAGGATTGCCAGCCGGGGTTCGCGAGCAAGGCGTCGAGCGCGCCGGGGGCGGCCACCTTGACCGGCCAAGAGGCGGACACGATGGCCTCGGAGATCGGCTCGGGGCCGGTCTTCGGCGGCGCGACCTGCTCAGTGGGCTCGCCAGAGCAGGCGAGCAGCAGCATGGACCAGATCAAGGTGTCATTCCTCGCAGAACTTCTTGCTGCCGGCGGTCGAGACGCAGAGCGCCATCGGCTTCTTGATGTCTTCACCCGCGGCGCGCGCGTAGTCGAGCCACTCGCGAGAGTAATCCTTCGCCATGCCCCGGAGCTTGACCTCATCGGCCTCAAGCTTGCTGCGATCGTCGCCGGACGCGGCGAGCATCTTCGCGTTGGCGTCCTCCCACAGCTTCACCGCCGCCTCGGCGCGGAGCTGGTAGAGGGCGTTGACGCGGGCCTTGTAGGTGGAGCCCGTCCACTGCTGCTTGTTCTCTAAGGCGTAGTCGGCCCACTTGATGACGCCCCAGGCCCGCCCGACGCCGCCGCGCGAGAGGTGCAGGGCGTACTTGAAGCAGAGGTTGGGGTCGGAGCGGTCGATGTCTTCGAGGTGGCGCTTGATGAGGCGCTCCCACTCGGACTTGTTGCCCGCGGCCTCGGC
Organism: Pseudomonadota bacterium; assembly: GCA_041160755.1. Classification (GTDB taxonomy): domain Bacteria; phylum Myxococcota_A; class UBA796; order UBA796; family CAJQPC01; genus JADKFE01. The sequence goes on along the minus strand of JBEAVX010000376.1, from coordinate 1,738 downwards.
GTTCTGCATGAGCACGCGGGAGATCTTGTCCTTCTCGGTCTGGAGATCGGCGCTCGTGAGGCGACCCTCCAGGCACTTCACCTGCCCGGGCAACATGCGGCCCATGAGCGCCGCGGGCTCCAGCGCGACGAGATCATCGCAGGAGTCGTTGGCGACAGACGGGGCGACGGGCTGAACGGCCGCCGTGTTGTCGAGCTGGGCGACCGCCGTGCCGGGGTTCGTGGGCTGAGTCGCCGTCGTCGGCGTCGCCGCGAGGTCGCTGCCTTGGCCGACGGGGGTGGGGGTGAACATCGGGCGGCCGCTGGGGCTCGTCGTGCCGCCGCCGCCGGTCTGGGCCGTGGTCTCGCCGCCAGGATCCCGACGGCCGCCGCCTTGGGTGGCCTCCCCGCCGCCGCCGTCGTTCGACGCCACGGCGACCGGGCGATCGTCACCGCCGCCGCTGGCCACGGGGGCCTCTGGCGCGGCCGGAGGCTCCGGCGCGTCGAGCTCACCGTCGTAGGCTGAGAGCTCGACGAACGGCGAGAGCGCGGCGGTTGGCTCCAGGTCAAACCAGCCGACGCGCAGATCGGAGGGCAGCGGGCGGCCCGCGGCGTCCTTCGTCGGCTCGGCGCTGACGGAGGCACCATCGACGATGCACGCCGCCCAGCCGTCTTGGCAGGGGTTCGTGGAGAAGATCGGCTCGTAGTCGCCCAGGCCCGCGGCGAGCGCGACGGGCGCGCCCAAGCAGAGCACGAGCACCGAGAGGCGGAGAGAGCGGGTTCGCACAGAGGCCTCCATTCAGTTCGCGGGACCGCCGCCGCCGAGATCGCGGGGGTTGTCGCGCCCAAAAGACATCATCGGCTCTTCGATCGCTTCGTCATCGAAGTCATGGCGTACTAGCTGAACGTTGAACTCGTTCTTCCGACGGCGGACCTGGTACTGAATCACCTGGGTCTCGTAGCCGGGGGCGGAGATCTCCAGCACGAGCATCTCGCCGGGGCGAAAGACGATCTCGCTGCCGTCGGGCATGTACAGCACCTCTTCAGTCCACGAGCCATCGACGCTGTTGACCCGGTGGCGCTCGGCCTCGTCGGGGTGGCGAATGACGGCGGTGGAGATGGCGGTGGTCTCGGTGTCTGTGACGAACACCGTGACCGGGGTGCCGGTTTTACCTTTGGCGGCGCAGCCCGTCATCATGACGGCGGCGAGCGCCCACATCATACGGCTGGACATGGTGATCACCTCTCGGAGAGGAACTGACGGAGGAGGCCCTCAGGGGCGAGCTTCATGGCGAGGCCCGTCTTCCCGGCGCGGTAGGCCGCCAAGGCGGCGGCGGACGTCTCGACGCCCTCCAGGAGCGCCTTCGTGGCCTCGGGATCGCGGTCGCCCAGGGCGATGGCGGCCGTGGCGCGGGCATCGGCGAGGCCGTCCGCCGGGGCGGTGGCGGCCAAGGAGCCGAAGGTGGCCTGGCACGTCGCGGCGTCGCCCTCGGCGCACTGGATGATGGCGCGGGTGGCCTCGACCCGCCACGCCTGACCCGCCGGAGGGAAGCCGACGGACTCGACGAGGTTCAGGGCGACCTGGCTCTCCCCGACCGACGCGGCGCGACCGGCCCAGAGGAGCAGCTCAGCGGGCTTGTCTTCGCGGGTGTCGGGCAGGGCCTTGACGACCTCCTCGACGGAGGACACGGCGACCTGGCGCTGGCCCAGGGCCCACAGCGCGTAGTTCTCGGCCAGACCGGCGACGGACGCGTCGGGAT
>JBEAVX010000367.1:0-2985 GCA_041160755.1 Pseudomonadota bacterium | reverse complement strand
GCGTCGGCGTCGGCGTAGAAGGTCTGAGCGTCTTCAGCCTCGTCGTCCACGGCGCCGTCGCAGTCGTTGTCCAGGCCGTCGCAGAGCTCGGGGGCGCTGGGGTTCACGGCGGACTGGGCGTCGTCGCAGTCCACGGTCTCGTCGTAGCCGTCGCTGTCGCGGTCGACGGTGACCTTGCCGATGGACACGTCAGACCCGCAGCCGAGGAGCGGGAGGAGCGAGAGCAGCAGGGCAGAGACGCGCACGAGGTACCCCTAAGATGTGAATATGCCCCGGTTTAGCCGAGGGACAGGCGGGGCGCAGCGAACATTGTTGTTCGGTTGGGGCGGTCCGAGCGGGCCCTCGGCGCCGCCTACATCCCGGGCCAGATCCACACCGCGCCCCGCAGGCTCGCGTAGCTGGAGCCCGCGCCATAGTCGTGGTACGCCGAACCAACGGCGATCTCGACGTCGCCGTCGCCGTCGGCGTCCGGGATGAGCGCGAACGAGGCGGCGGCGTAGTCGGTCGCGTATCCGCTCGCCCACTTCGCGTCGCCGTCGGTGGTCAAGTCGTAGCTGCCCGAGACGGGCCCGTAGATCACCCACAGAGCGCCCGCGTCCGAGGTGCTGCCGTTGTCGTGCTGGAAGGCGCCGACGACGAGGTCCAAGGTGCCGTCGCCGTCTACGTCGCCCATGTCCATCGCCGTCTCGGTGAGCGAGTCTCCGGCGCTGGCGCCGAGGATCATCGCCTCGGCCACGGCGGAGGCCCTGCCCGCGCTGGGGTTCGTGATGAGGTACACCGCCCCCGCGCTCGTCCCGCCAAGGTCGTTGTCGGCCGCGGCGATCAGCATGTCGTCATGGCCGTCGCTGTCGGCGTCGCCGATGAGGTTCAGATAGCCGCCCAGGTAATCGCTGGCGGCGTCGCCGATGATCTTGACGTCGGCCGCGGCGAAGGTGGCCGTGCCCGTCGTGAGGCCGTACACCAGATACACCGCCCCGGCGCTCGAACCGCCAGCGTCGTTGAACGGCGCCCCGGCGATAAAGTCGTCCCAGCCGTCGCCGTCTACGTCACCGCCGCCGTCCGCGTCCCAGCCCGCGTAGTCGCTGAGCGCCTCCCCGGTGAAGGTGGCCGAGGCGCTCGACGCCGTGCCCTCATGAATCGACACCTTGCCGGTGTTGCTCGACGCGTTGGAGTCCGCACAGACCAGCTCTCGGTAGCCGCCGGTCGAGTAGAACTGCCCCGCCCCCGCCATCTCGGTGCAGGTGAAGGTGCCCAAGACGCCGAGGGTGTGGGCGCGGGTCGTCGTGGCCCCGCCCTGGTAAATGTTGTACAGTCGATAGGTGCTGTCCGCCATGGCCGCGTAGTCGTCATCGCCGTCGTTGTCGAGGTCGCCGATGTTCACGACGTAGCCGCCGAAGTAGGTGGACGCGCTCGACGTGTTGGCGTAGTGCCCGAAGTCGTCGTTGGTGGTGGGCGTCTGGGCCCCGGCGGTGAACGGCCCATAATAGCCAAAGAGCTGGCCTTTGTAGCTCGTGTAGGTCACGTCGCTGCTGCCGATGATCATGTCGCCCAGGCCGTCGCCGTCAAAGTCGCCGCCGATGACCACCTCGGCGATGTGGTCCGACGCGGCGGCGCCGTAGATCTTGACGTCATAGCCGCTGTTCACGTCATACACACCGGAATAACCTGGTACAGAGCAGACCTCGTCGCTCCCGTCACAGTCGTTGTCGAGGCCGTCGTCGCAGACCTCGGCGTCGGCGGGGCTCACGGCGGCGCTGGTGTCGTCGCAGTCATCGTCGTTGCTGACGTAGCCCGAGGCCGAATCACACACAGACTTGGTGGTGCTGGGGGTGCCGTAGGTGTCGGAGTCGGCGTCGCGGTACACCGTCGTCTTGCCGCTGGCGCTGGAGTCCAGATCGTCGGCGAGGGAGTCGCAGTCCTCGTCGGTGTTTGCGCTGTCACAGACCTCGGCAGCGGCGGGGTTGATGGACGCCTTCGTGTCGTCGCAGTCGGTGCTGAGGCTGACGTAGCCGCTGGGCTGATCGCAGGCTGAAGACGTGGTGGAGGAGCTTCCGTAGGTGTCGGAGTCGGCGTCGCGGTACCAGGTGGATTTGCCGCTGGCGGCGGAGTCGAGGTCGTCGGCTTTTCCGTCGCAGTCCTCGTCAGTGTTTGCGCTGTCACAGAGCTCGGTGGCGGCGGGGTTGATCGAGGACTTTGTGTCGTCGCAGTCATCGTCGTTGCTGACGTAGCCCGAGGCCGAATCACACACGGACTTGGTGGTGCTGGGGGTGCCGTAGGTGTCGGAGTCGGCGTCGCGGTACACCGTCGTCTTGCCGCTGGCGCTGGAGTCTAGATCGTCGGCGAGGGTGTCGCAGTCCTCGTCGGTGTTTGCGCTGTCACAGACCTCGGCAGCGGCGGGGTTGATCGAGGACTTCGTGTCGTCGCAGTCGGTGCTGAGGCTGACGTAGCCGCTGGGCTGATCGCAGGCTGAAGACGTGGTGGAGGAGCTGCCGTAGGTGTCGGAGTCGGCGTCCCGATACCAGGTGCTCTTGCCGCTGGCGGCGGAGTCGAGGTCGTCGGCTTTTCCGTCGCAGTCCTCGTCGGTGTTCGCGCTGTCACAGAGCTCGGTGGCGGCGGGGTTGATCGAGGACTTCGTGTCGTCGCAGTCGTCGTCGTTCGTGACGTAGCCCGAGGGGAGATCACACACGGACGTTGTGCTGCTGGCGTTGCCGTAGGTGTCGGAGTCGGCGTCGCGGTAATAGGTCGTCTTGCCGCTGCTGCTTACGCTGGAGTCGCTGTCGTCGGCATTTCCGTCGCAGTCCTCGTCGGTGTTTGCGCTGTCACAGACCTCGGTGGCGGCGGGGTTGATGGACGCCTTCGTGTCATCGCAGTCGGTGGAGTTGGCGACGCTGCCGCTGGGCTGGTCACAGGCGGAGGAGCTGCTGGCGCTGGATCCGTAGGTGTCGCCGTCGGCGTCGCCGTACCAGGTGGACTTGCCGCTGGCGC
>JBEAVX010000343.1:0-14176 GCA_041160755.1 Pseudomonadota bacterium | reverse complement strand
CCGCACCACGGCGCATGGCCCCAACGAGTCCCTGCACCTGGGCGTGTTCCGGAAGGCCATCGCGGCGAACGTCTACCTCCTCGCCGAGCTCGCCGCCTTGCCTCGCGAAGCCTGAGCGACGGGATCACGATTCTCATCTGCCCCGTCACAGCCCCCCCTCAGTCCGCGTATAATGGGCATCCGCAGAACTGCCGCCCCCTACGCTCATCCTCGGAGACACCGATGCGAGCCAACTCTCTCCTCCTCGCGCCCCTGACCCTCCTCCTCGCGCTGGGCTGCACGCCTGACGACGGGACCACCAAGGACGAGGCCGTCATCGACAGCGCTGACTCCGGCACGACGGACACCACCGTCGTGCAGGACGCGGACGGCGACGGTGTCCTCGACGTGCACGAGGGCGAAGGCGACACCGACGGTGACGGCATCGCCAACGTAGACGACCCGGACTCCGACGGCGACGGCATCCCCGACGGCGTCGAGGCCGGCGACGACAACCCCCTCACGATGCCCTTCGACACCGACGAAGACGGCATCCCCGACTTCTTGGACGACGACTCCGACGGAAACGGCGTCTCCGACAAGAAGGAGGTCGGCGAGGATCCCGAGAAGCCCCGGGATCTCGACAAAGACGGCGTCCCTGACTTCCAGGACGACGACAACGACGGCGACGGCATCCTCGACACCTGGGAGATCGGCGGCGACCCGTCGAACCCCGAGAACACCGACGGCACCGACCGCGCCGACTACCTCGACACCGACTCCGACAACGACGGCCTCTGCGACAACTGGGAGGGCGGCACCAGCCAGTACCGCGACGAGCCCATCGACAGCGACGGCGACGGCATCTACGACTTCCGCGACATCGACAGCGACAACGACGGCAGCCCCGACGCCGTCGAGGGCGGCGTCTCCGGCTCCTGCGGCGAGCCGCTGGACAGCGACAACGACGGCAAGTTCGACAGCGCCGACACCGACTCCGACGGCGACGGCCTCTCCGACGCCACCGAGCGCAACGACACGGCCACAGACCCGCTGAACAACGACAGCGACGGCGACGGCCAGACCGACGGCGCTGAAGTCGCCGCGGGCACCGACCCCCTCGACGCCACCTCGTCCATCGAGGGCATCTACGTCGAGGTCGAGGAGCGCACCTCCGTCGAGGAGTCCTTCGACTTTGAGCTGCGCATTCAGTACGGCGACGTGGCCTTCTTGACCGACACGACCTGCTCCATGGGCAGCACGCTCTCCGCCACCGCCGACCGCTTCGCCGAGATCGTCGCTGAGCTCGCCGACACCTTCGAGAACGTCGCCTTCGGCTTCGCGCAGTTCGACGACTACAACTACGGCTCCATGGGCTCCACGCCCGACAAGCCGTTCTTGTTGCTCCAGCAGATCACCTCGGACGAGTCCGCGATGCAGGACGAGCTGGACAAGGTGCAGCTCCACAACGGCGCCGACGGTCAAGAGTCCACGGTCGAGGCGCTCTACCAGGGCATCACCGGCCAAGGTTACGACCAGTCCTGCAACAGCAGCTACGACGCCACCTTCGACATTCCCCCCTTCATCGAGTCCTCGACGGATCCGTTCAAGGGCAAACAGAAGGGCGTCTACGACGCCTCCTGGCCTGACACCGGCACGCGCGGCGGCTTCGGCTTCCGTGACTACTCCTTGCCGATCCTCGTGTACGCGACCGACATCTACATCCGCGACCCCGAGTCCCCCAACACCTCCATCCGCCAGACGCCGGGCGGCTGTCCCCAGGACGCCGCGTCGAGCGACATGTTCGCGGCGCTCTCGGATCTCGGCGGCTACATCATCGGCATCGACGTCGGCTCGTATGGCTCCACCAGCCCCTACAGCCCCTACTCCGAGATGATCCGCTACGCCCAAGAGACCGGCTCCGTCGCCGACCTCGACGGTGACGGCGAGGCCAACGAGGAGCTCGTGTTCGCCGTGCCCCAGGGCGGCGCCTCCTTCGGTGAGGAGCTCAAGACGAACATCGTCACGGCCGTCGAGCAGCTCGTCTCCTCCGTGGAGTTCACCAAGATCTCCCTCGTGATTGAGGGCGACACCTACGGCATGGTGCAGTCGATCTCCCCCGAGTCTTACGAGGGCATCGACTACAAGGGCATCGAGAGCTTGCCCTTCACCCTGAACTTCTTGGGCACCGTCGCCGCCACCGAGGCCGACCAGTTCTTCACCATGACGCTCAACGTCATCGGCGACGACACCGTGCTCCTCGACTCCTTGGACATCGTCGTCGTCGTGCCTGGCACGGCGAACTGACGCACCCGCCTTCGGGCGAGTGAGGGCGCTGGACTTGGGGTCAGCGCCCTTTTTTTGTGCCTCGTGCGCGTGTGTTCACCCCTGAAGCGAAGACGCCGACCCGGGGTGGGTCGGCGTCTCGGGAGCGACGCGGGCGCTCAGCGCATCAGAGGGCGAACATGACGTACTGCATCATGCGCAGGGTGTCGGCGTTGTTGTTGGCGACCAGGCGGAACGTGCTGAACACCACCTTGCCTTCGCCGACGTTGAACGACACGAGCAGCGGCGAGCTGGACTGCGCCAAGGTCACGCTGTTCTCACGGTACTCGATGGTGCCGGTGAGGTGGACCGAGACGGTGCTCGACGTGGCGACGATGGGGGGCCACACGGGCAGGTCGTAATCGACGGGCATCCGCTGGTCGGCGTCACCCAAGAAGTCGTTCAGGGCGTAGTCGGCGATGGCGGCGTTCACGAGCTGCGCCGTGCCGAGCTGGGCGGCGTCGGGCTTGGCCTCGGCGCCCAAGAAGTCGACCTTCGACGGCCAGATCTGGGCGATCCAGTCATACGCCCAGTCGGAGGCGTAGAGGCGACCGCCCGCGGTGACGTAGTCCTCGACGTTCTGGCGGAGGAGGGCGACCGTCGCGTCGTCGGGGGCGTCGAGGTCGTAGACGACGCCGTCCTCGACGTGGCCACCGTTGAAGAAGATCAGGTCAAACTCGGCCATGGCGGCGGGGTCGGACAAGAAGGCGACGAGCTCGCTCTTGTTGAGGCCGTCCACGACGCTGTAGTCGGTGAAGCCCATGTCATCGAGCACGCGGTCGAAGTTGTCGTAGTTGCCCGAGACGACGGCCACCTTGATGGTGCGGGGGTCGAAGCAGGACGGCGTGTCGAGCTTGATGAGGCGGTCCTTGACGACGGTGACCTCGTGGGACTCGATGAGGGTGTTGCCCTTCTGCACGAAGATCTGGGCGATGTCTCCGGCGAGGAGATCCGTCAGCAGCCAGTTGCCGCTGTCGTCGCTCAGCGTCGTGCGGACCTCGTTGATGTAGCCGGTCTCGGGATCGGCGAGGTTCGCGTAGACCGACGCGCCTTCGAGCCAGGTGAAGCCCGTCGGGTCGCAGACGCGGCCGGAGACGTCGCCATACGTGGGCACGCCGCCGTCGTTGTCGTTGATCTTGGTGATGTTGGTGTCAGACTCGCAGCCGAGGCCGAGGACCGTCAGGGAGAGCAGGGCGAGGGACCGGTTCATGGCGGCTCCGTGGGGGCGGCGGCACGCTCACACGCGCGCCTGAGACAAGATTGTAGCCTGAAGGAATGGGTGGCTGCCTACTGCTCGGCCTCGATGAGATCGAACTTGTAGTAGTCCGCTGGGGCGCCCTCGGGCAGCGTCCCGACGTTGCCTTTGGTGTCGACGGCCTCGATGTAGTAGTGCATCCCGGCGCTGCCCATCTCATCGCCGGGGATCAGGCCTTGGTAGAGGCCCGTCTCGGGGTCGGCGAGGATCATGCCTTGGGCGGAGAAGCTCTGCGCGGTCTGGCGCCGGAAGTAGAGCTTCACCAGCAGCACGCCCGTGCGGTCGCTCACGCGGGCGGAGAGGGTGAGGTCTTCGCCGATCACCTGAACGCCCTCGATGGGGGAGTGCTGGATGTCGGGGGAGTCGAGATCGTCCCCCGCCGTGTCGTCAGCGTCGTCGGTGTTGGAGAGATCCGTGGCGGGGGCGTCGCCAGAGGCGGTGCAGCCGAGCAGCAGGGCGAGCGAGAGCGAGGCGAACGTGAAGCGCATGACTCCTCCGAGGAGAGCAGCAGTATACCGTTTACGACGCGGGTCAGCCCGGTGTGACACCGGGAAACCCAAGGCCCTGCGCCGAGGCTCAGGCCTCGCCGACGGTCACCGGGGGGAAGGCGAACTCCAAGCCCTCCCCGTCGGCCTTCACCGCGACGCGCACCCGACCGCCGCCCTTGAGCCGGCCGAAGAGGATCTCATCGGCGAGCGGCTGCTTGATGTGCTCGTGGATCACCCGCGCCATCGGGCGCGCGCCCATTCGTTCGTCATAGCCACGGTTCGCGAGCCAAGCCCGGGCCTCTTCAGTCACCTCAAAGGTGACCTGGCGCTCCATGAGCTGGGTCTCAAGCTCGATGATGAACTTGTCGACCACGCGGAGGATCGCCGCCATCGGCAGGCGGTCGAACCACACGACGGCGTCGAGGCGGTTGCGGAACTCGGGGCTGAACTGGCGCTCGATGGCGCCGCCCGCGCGGTCTCCACCTTTGCCCTCGACGAAGCCCAAGCCGCGCCGGGCGATCTCCGCCGCGCCCGCGTTCGTCGTCATGATGAGCACGACGTTGCGGAAGTCGGCCTTTCGCCCTTGGTTGTCGGTCAGCGTGGCGTGGTCCATCACCTGCAACAGCACGTTGTAGATGTCGGAGTGGGCCTTCTCGATCTCGTCGAGGAGCAGCACGCAGTGGGGGTGTTTGGTGATCGCGTCGGTGAGCTGGCCGCCTTGGTCAAAGCCGACGTAGCCCGGAGGCGCGCCGATGAGCCGCGACGCGGTGTGTTTCTCTTGGTACTCCGACATGTCGAACCGGATGAACTGCACGCCCATCGCGAAGGCGAGCTGCTTGGCGAGCTCGGTCTTGCCCACGCCCGTCGGCCCGGCGAAGAGGTAGCTCCCGATCGGCTTCTCGGGCTGGCCCAGGCCCGCGCGGCTGAGCTTGACGGCGGTGGTGACCTTGTTGATCGCCTCGTCTTGGCCGAAGATCACCGACTTGAGGCGCGGCGCGAGGTCTTGGAGCTGGTCGGTCTCCGAGACGGAGACGCTGCGGGCGGGCACCTGGGCCATACGCGCGATGGTGCCCTCGATGACGGCCACATCGACGATCTTCTCGCCCAGGGCGCGCAGGTGGACCTCGGCCCCGGCCTCATCGATCACGTCCACGGCCTTGTCGGGCAAGAAGCGGTCGCGAAGGTGCTTCTGGGCGAGCTTCGCGGCGGCCTCGATGGCCTCGTCGGTGTAGGTGACCTTGTGGTGGGCCTCGTACCCGGGCTTGAGGCCCTTGAGGATGGTGATCGTCTCATCCAGGCTGGGCTCGCCGACGCTGATCTTCTGAAAACGCCGGGCCAAGGCGCGGTCCTTCTCGATGGCCGAGCGGTACTCGGAGAAGGTGGTGGAGCCCATGCAGCGCAGGCGACCCCGCTGGAGCGCGGGCTTGAGCATGTTCCCGGCGTCCATGGTGCCGCCTGAGGTGGCCCCAGCGCCGACGACGGTGTGGATCTCGTCGATGAAGAGGATGTACTTTGGGTCCTCTTCGATGGCGGCGACGACGGCCTTAAAGCGCTCCTCGAAGTCGCCCCGGAACCGGGTGCCCGCGAGCAGGCTGCCCATGTCGAGGCTGTACACCCGGCAGCCCTTGAGCAGCTCCGGCACGTCCCCGGCGTGAATCCGCTGGGCGAGGCCCTCGACGATGGCCGTCTTGCCGACGCCGGGCTCGCCGACGAACACGGGGTTGTTCTTGCGGCGCCGGGCGAGCACATGGATGGTGCGCTCCAGCTCTTGTACGCGGCCGACGAGGGGGTCCAAGCGCCCGTCCGCGGCCTCTTGCACGAGCTCGGTGCAGTACGCCGAGAGCGGGTCCGCCGCCGCGCCGCCGCCCTCTTCGTCACCGCCGCCCCCAGCGCCGGCCTTCTTGCCAGCCTTAGCGCCGCCCTTCGGGTCGCCCGCCTTGGGGGGCACGCCGACCTTGCGCATCCCGTGGGAGATGTACTGGAGCACGTCCATGCGGGTGATGCCGTGGGACTCCAAGAACGTGACGGCCTGGCTGTCGGGCTCGGGGAAGAGCGCGGCGAGCACGTTCCCGGCGTCCATCTGCTTCTGGCTGGAGGACTGGGCCTGGAACGCCGCGCGCTGGATGACGCGCTGGAAGCTCAGGGTCTGCTCGGGCATGAAGTCGTCGTCGCCGTCCAGCGGCTCCAGCTCCTCGTCGAGCCAGGTGTCTACGGCGGCCCGGAGGCCGGGGAGGTCGCCGCCGCAGGCCTCCAGGATCTCTTCTCCGCGCGGATCATGAAGCAGCGCGAAGAGCAGATGTTCTAGGGTGAGGAACTCGTGGCGACGGCGCTGGGCCTCACGCACGGCGAGGTTCAGAGAGACCTGTAGCTCTTTGGTGAGCATGGCGTTCTACGCCTCCTCGTAGGTGCACTGAAGCGGGAAGTCGTTCTGCTTCGCCAGCTCCAGCACCTTGTGGGTCTTGCTCTCGGCGATCTCTCGCGGGAAGACACCCGCGACGCCGATTCCGGTCTTGTGGATGTGCAGCATGATGCTCGTCGCCATCGCCTCAGACTGCCGAAAGACGGTCTGGAGGATCCAGATGACGAACTCCATGGTGGTGAAGTGATCGTTGTGGAGCAGCACCTTGTACATCTTGGGCTGCTGGACCTTCGGGCGCTCCTTCACGGCGACGCCGGATTGCCGGTCAGTCTTGGTCTTCTTGTCGTCGTCCGAGCCCGGGGGCCCGGCGGTGAGGGGTCTGGCCATCGACTCTTCGCTCCCGCGTCCGCGCGTGTTCGGATAGAACGCAAGACTACACACGGCGGCGTAGTCGACAAGCGAGATGCGCCCGTCGCGCGGAGGTCGCGGGATGAGGCGCAGAGAGAAGGCCAAGCGGATCCACGAGATCCTCGATCAGCTCTACCCCAGCCCGCCTGTCCCGCTCTTGCACGACGACCCCTTCACCTTGCTCATCGCGGTGCTGCTCTCGGCGCAGTGCACCGACAAGAAGGTGAACGAGGTGACCCCGGCGCTCTTTGGCGCCGCGCCGGATCCTGCGGCGATGCGCGCGCTTGGCCAAGAGAAGATCCTGAGCTTCATCAAGCCTTTGGGTCTCGCGCCGACGAAGGCGCGCAACATCGAGGCGCTCTCGGGGCTCCTCTTGGAGCGCCACGGCGGCCAGGTGCCCGCGAGCTTTGAGGCCCTGGAGGCCCTGCCCGGCGTCGGCCACAAGACGGCGTCGGTGGTGATGGCCCAGGCCTTCGGGGTGCCCGCTTTCCCCGTAGACACCCACATTCACCGCCTCGCTGGGCGCTGGGGGCTGAGCCGGGGCAAGACCGTCGAGGACACCGAGCGCGACCTCAAGGCGCTGTTTCCCAAGGCGGCTTGGAACGACCTTCACCTCCAGATCATCTACTTCGGACGTGAACACTGCCCCGCCCGAGGCCACGATCTCACCGCGTGCCCGATCTGCGCTTGGGCGGCGAGCCCGGTCAGGATTCGCCAAGAGATGGGTGACAAGCGCATCCTGGTGGTTGACGCGCCCGGCTCGACCCCGTAGGCTCAGGGCGATGTCTCCTTGGCTCGTCCTCGTCCCTGTCGCCATCAGCGTGTCCACCCCGGCCTGGGCGGGGCGCGACTGTGCGTCGGCCTCTACCCTCGTCGAGCTGCGTGAGCAGAGCGCCCGAGGAGAGGCCGCCTTCGCGAACCTCGACATGGCGACCTTAGAGTCCGCCCGGGCCGACGCCATGGCCCGCCTGCCGTGTGTTCAGGAGGTCGTCGGCCCCGGTGACGCCGCCGCGTTTCATCGGCTGATGGGGCTCTACGCCTTCGCGTCGGGGGATCGTTCCCAGGTCGCCCCGGAGTTTCACGCCGCCCGAAAGCTGGAGCCCGGCTACACCTTCCCTGAGCACGTCGCCCCGCCAGGGCACCCGCTCATCGAGGCCTACTCCGAGGCCGCGCAGCTTGACGAGGGCGATCTCCAGTTCCCGATCGCGCCAAAGGGCGGCTGGATCAACGTCGGCGGCGTGCGCGGCGCGCCGCGTGGCGTCGGCAGCGCGGCGGTGCTCCAGATCTTTGAGGCCGACGGCGCCATCGTCGAGACCTTGTACCTGCCCGCAGGCTACGCCTTGCCCACCTGGGGGCGCGCCGAGGACGGCGGCGGGCGCCAGGGGGCCCACATCGGGCTCATCTCGGCGACGGGCGGCACGGCCTTGGCGGCGGTGGGGCTCTACGCCGTGGCCCGCGGCTACGAGCAGCAGTTTCAGACGACCGAGGACGCCAAGCAGCTTGAGCCCTTGCAGGCGCGCACGAACGGCTTCGCCGCCGGGGCGATCGGGGCCGGGCTGCTGAGCCTCGGCCTCGTCGGCGTCACGGTGCTCACCTGGTGAGCGCGCGGGTTTAACGCGCGTTAGCGGCTCAGCGCGCGCTCCAGCAGCACGCCGACGCCGAAGCCGGTGCCGCGCCCCTCGGCGTCCCACGCCGTCCCGGCGATGTCGAGGTGCGCCCAGGCGGGGCAGCCGTGGTCGGGCATGTGGCTCAGGATGAACTGGGCGGCGGCGGCGGAGGAGGCGTTGTTGCGATCCTTCACCGAGTTCTTCATGTCGGCGATCTCGCTCTTGAACTCCTTTCGCCACAGCTCGGGGGCGAAGATCAAGGGGTGCAGCGGCTCTCCGGCGGCGCGCCCGGCGTGGACCAAGGCGCGCTCTAAGCCCTCGTCGTTGCTGTACACCCCGGCGTGGACACGGCCGACGGCGCCGGTGATCGCCCCGGTGAGGGTGGCGAGGTCGATCACCTCGTCCACCACATGGTTCTTGAGGAGCCAGGCGAGGCCGTCGCTGAGCACGAGGCGGCCCTCGGCGTCGGGGTTGTTCACCTCCACCGTCTTGCCGGAGTACATCGTCAGCACGTCGTCGGGGCGCACCGCGTCGGGGCCGATGGCGTTCTCGGCGATGCACAACAGGGCGAGGATGCGCTGGGGCACGCCGGCGCGGCAGGCCGCCTCGAACGCGCCGAGCACCGCCGCCGCGCCGCCCATGTCGCCCTTCATGCCGGGCATCGACTCCTTCGCCTTGAGCGCGAGGCCGCCGGTGTCGTACACGAGGCCCTTGCCGACCCAGGCGAGGGTGGGGGAGTCCGCCGAGGCGCCGGGCTTCTCCAAGAGCACGAGCGCCGGGCCCCGGGTCGCCGCTTTGCCGACGCCCCAGAGGCCGCCGAGGCCCTCATCACGCAGCGCCTCGCCGCGCAGCACCGTGCGCACCGTCGCGCCGACCCGGGCGGCGACGGCCTCGGCCTCGGCCACGAGGGCGTCGGTGTGTAGGACCGCGCAGGGGGTGTCAAAGAGCCGCGCCGCCAGCCGCACGCCGTCCACCCCGGCGCCAAGCGCGGGGTGCGCCACCACGCCGTCCGGGGCCAAGGCCGTGAGCGTCACCCGGCGCGTCTCTGCGGGGCTCGACCGCACGCTGTACCGAGAGAAGGCCCGGGCGGCGGCGAGGCAGGCGGCCAGGGCGTGGCCCGGCTCGTCCAGGGCGAGCACGATCGCCGCGTCCCCTTTGAGGTTGGCGTTTCGGATGAGCGTGGGGATGACCCAGGCCCGAGACGGGCTGTTGTACCGAGAGCAGGGCTCGGGGAGCACGATGAGCACGACGCGGCGTTGGCCGACGAAGGTGCAGGTCCAGGCGCCTTGATCGCCGCTGTCGAGCTCGGCCAACATCCGCCGGGCGCTCTCGGCGGGGATCGGCGAGAGCGCGCAGAGCTGCTCGCTCTGCAGCCGGGCCGCGCGGCCGATGAGCACCAGCGTCGGCGCGGCCTGGGCTGGGGTGAGGGTCGGGTCAACAAGCAGCTCTGTGTGTACGGGCATGGGTCACCTCCGAGAGGCCCCACTAACCCGCCCTGCGGTCAACGACGGGGCGCCAGGGCCCGCCGCAGCCGAGGATGGCGCACGCTCTCGATGGGCGCGGTCAGCCGCGCGCCGAGGGCCTCGGTGGCCTCACGAAGCTCGGGCACGACCGAGGCCGCCATCGCCATCTCCAAGAGCGCCGCCGCCGGTGGGATCTGCTCCCAGAGCGTGCTGAGGGCCTCCGCCGAGAGCAAGATGAGCGCGCCCTCGTCTCCGCAGATGCCCGACATCGTGTAGCGCGAGGGCAACATCGGCCCGGTGACGCCCAAGGTCTCGCCGGGGCGCACGGTGTCGACGGCGCGGCCGCTCGGCGCGACGAGGCGAAGCTCGCCGGAGACGACGAGGATGAGGGTGTCGGCGATCTCTCCGGCGTTGAAGATCGTGTCGCCGACGTCCATTCGCTGGACGGCGACGAAGCGGCTGGCGTCCGCGACGGCGCGCAGAGGCAGCTCCGAGAACGGGCGGAAGCGGGCGAGGGCGGCGACGAGGTTCTGGCTCATCGGGGCAGCCAAGGCTTGAGGGGGTCGAGCACGAGTGAGTCTCCGACGGCGTCGTAGCGGTCGAGCCAGGCGTTCACCGCCGCGTCTCCTTCGCCGCGCTCATAGGCGCCCAGCGCCCCGGCGAGGTCGCGGGCGCGGCGCAGGCGCAGCACGAGGAGCTGGGCGCAGGCGCGCAGAAACGCCCGGGCGAGGGGATCCCGGCCGATGAGGCGCTCCAGCAGCATCCGGCGGTGAACCCGCACGATCTCCGCGTCCTCGGTGACGATGGCGCTGGCGCTGCGGGGGCCGGGCTGCAGAAGCGCGATCTCGCCGAGCACGCCCCCGGCTTGAATCGTGGCCACGGCGACGCTCTCGCCGGCTTGGGTCCTGCGGCTCAACAGCACGCGGCCCTTGACGACGACGAACAGCTCCTCGCCGTGCTCCCCCTCCTCAAACAACGGCGCGCCCACCCCGAGGCGCTCACGCGGCGCGTCGATGAGGAAGTTGTGCTCCATGAGTCCTTCGTGGTCGCTCATCTTGGCTCCATCTGAAACAAGGTGTCACCTCGTCGCGTAGGGCGCAACAGGGCTCCGCGCGTGCAGGCGGCACGAAACCCGGATAGCGTGTCTGCATCGGAGGAGTCCTTGCCCCTCCCGGTCGTTCATCCGCCATCGCTCCCTGAGGAGATTCAACCCCATGCGTTCTCTGATACTCGCGCTCTCTCTGTCTTCTGTCCTCCTCACCGGCTGCGCGCAGAAGGCCGAGGTGGACGAGCTCACCGTCCGTCTGGACGCCCTTGAGAAGAAGGTCACCGAGCTGGAGGCCCGCCCCGCCGCTGGTGGCAACGCCGTGAAGCTCGACCCCGAGGCCGAGAAGAAGGCCACGGAGCTCCTCAAGTCCTCTGAGGACGCGATGAAGGCCGGCAACATCGCCAAGGCCAAGTCCGACATCGACGAGATCTTCAAGTCTTACGGCTCCACCCAGGTCGCCAAGAAGGCCCTGCGCACGAAGCAGGAGCTTGAGGTCGTCGGCAAGAAGGTCGCGAACCCCAAGCCGATGGAGAAGTGGTACACGGGCTCCGAGAAGGCCCTGCACTTCGACCAGGGCACCACCCTGGTGGTCTTCTGGGAGGTCTGGTGCCCCCACTGCCAGCGTGAGGTGCCGAAGCTCCAGGAGATGTCCGAGAAGTACAAGGGCAAGATGGAGATCGTCGGCCTCACCCGCATCACCAAGTCCGCCACCGAAGAGAAGGTCGTGGCCTTCCTCGAAGAGAACAAGGTGACCTACCCCACGGCCAAAGAGGACGGCTCCGTCGCCGAGCAGTTCAACGTCTCCGGCATCCCCGCCGCGGCCGTCGTCAAGAACGGCGAGATCGTCTGGCGCGGCCACCCGGCCTCGCTCTCTGAAGACATGATCAACGCCTTCTTGGCGGGCTGATCCTCCTCGCCGGTCTTGGGCCGGTTTTGCCTGACACGCCCCGCCTCGGCGGGGCGTCGTCGTCTCTGGGAGCTGCGTCTGGCGGGGCGACTCCGTGTATGCTGGGGCGGTCTCCTTGGAGGTGACGTGGGACGTCTCAACGCCTGGATGGGCCTGTTGACGATCGGACTGGGCCTAGACCTGGGCCTCGGCGGCTGCCGGGCGCATCGGGCGCAGCACGCGGAGCTAGACGCCCAGCTCGCCGCCCTGACCGCCCGTGTGGCGGCGTTGGAGAGCGCCCAGGGGCGGCCCGGCGGCGCCCCAACGGCGAGCGCCTTGGACGAGGAGCGCGCCCGGGTGATCTACCAGCGGGCCAAAGACGCCGCAGACCGCGCGGCGTTTGACGAGGCCAAGCTCGCCTTGGACGAGCTGATGCGCCTCTACCCCAACACCCGCGTCGCGTCCCAGGCCCTTCGTCTGAGCCAAGAGCTCGCCCTCATCGGTCAGCCCATCGGCGCGCCGCCGGGGATCCTCCAGTGGTTCTCCGGCGGGCCGGATGATCTCCACCTCGACCAAGGCGTCACCCTCATCGTGTTTTTTGAGCAGTGGTGCCCCCACTGCCAGCGGGAGCTGCCCACGCTCCAGGGCCTCACCGAGGTCGCTGGGCAGCCCGTCGAGGTGCTGGCGCTCACCCGCCTCAACAAGACGAGCACGGCGCAGAACACCGCCGAGTTTCTTTTGCAGAACGGCATCACCTACGCCGTGGCGCAGGAGGACGGCGTCTTCTACGAGCGCGCCCAGGTCTACGGCATCCCCGCGGCGATGGTCGTTCGGGACGGCGTCATCGTGTGGCGTGGGCACCCGGCGCTCCTCGACGAGCAGCTCTGGTTGAACCTCCTCAAGCCCTGATGTGCGGCCTGCGCGCGACGGCGGTCTACGATAAGGTTGTGACCACCCCGTGAAGGAGCCGTCGTCGATGTCGAACCTCAAGCTTGAAGAGCTGCTGGGCGCTGAGGCTGAGTCCCTGCTCACCCACACCTGCAAAGGCCTCCCCAAAGAGCGCCTGCACCTGCCCGGTCCCGACTTTGTCGACCGGATCTTCGCGCCCTCGGATCGCAACGTGCGCACCCTGCGCTCGCTGCAGCAGCTCTTTGGCCACGGTCGTCTGGGCGGCACGGGCTACGTCTCGATTCTGCCCGTCGATCAGGGCATCGAGCACAGCGCCGGGGCGAGCTTCGCCAAGAACCCCGACTACTTCGACCCCGAGAACATCGTTCAGCTCGCCATCGAGGGCGGCTGCAACGGCGTGGCCTCCACCTTGGGCGTGCTCTCGCTCACCGCGCGCCGCTACGCCCACAAGATCCCCTACATCCTCAAGATCAACCACAACGAGCTGCTCACGTTCCCGAACCAGTTCGACCAGGTGATGTTCGCGAGCATCGAGCAGGCCTACGACATGGGCTGCGTCGCGGTTGGCGCCACGATCTACTTCGGCTCGCCCGAGTCCACGCGCCAGATTCAGGAGGTCTCCCGGGCCTTCGCCAAGGCCCACGATCTCGGCATGGGCACGATCTTGTGGTGTTACCTGCGCAACAACCAGTTCAAGAGCGGCGGCGTGGACTACCACACCGCGGCGGACCTCACCGGCCAGGCGAACCACCTCGGCGCCACCTTAGGCGCGGACATCGTGAAGCAGAAGCTGCCGGAGAACAACGGCGGTTACCAGGCGCTCAACATGGGCAGCTCCGGCTACGGAAAGTTCGACAAGCGCATCTACACCGAGCTGAGCAGCGATCACCCCATCGATCTCTGCCGTTACCAGGTGGCGAACGGCCAGATGGGCCGGGTCGGGCTCATCAACTCCGGCGGCGCGTCCACGGGCAGCGACGATCTCGCCCAGGCCGTGCGCACCGCGGTGATCAACAAACGCGCGGGCGGCATGGGCCTCATCTCCGGGCGCAAGGCGTTCCAGAAGCCTCGGGCCGAGGGCATCGCCCTGCTCAACGGCATTCAGGACGTCTACCTCAGCGCGGACGTGACCATCGCTTGACGAGAGGTCCACAACTCGGCGTGTGTGGCGTAGAATAGGCCGTCTCCAAAGAGGGTGACCTCCCGTATGTCCAAGCTCGTCTCGCGCGCCCTGTGGATCTTTCCTGCGGCGCTCATCGCCCTGACCGCTTGCCCTGAGCCCCCGGCGAGCGCGCCCACCCAAGGCGGCGCGCCGGGCCAGGGCGCTCCTGGTGCCCCTGGCGCTCCTGGCGCGGGCGGCCCCGTCGCTGGTGGCGCGCCTCCGGCCTCGGTGAAGCCCGAGTTCACCCAGGAGCAGCTCGCCACCGCCGCTGACACGATCACCTTCGC
>JBEAVX010000326.1:0-6960 GCA_041160755.1 Pseudomonadota bacterium | reverse complement strand
ATGTTCTTCTTGCCCATCGGTGACACCCCCAACCCGCGCGGCTTCCGCCCGTGGGTGATGTGGACCGTGCTCACGCTCAACGTCGCGGTGTACCTGCTCTACACCTTGCCGCTGGGGCGCGTGGCCATCGACACGATGGATCCGCGGGTCTGGGCGCTGCACCTCCCCGTGGGCGTCGGCGCGGTCAGCGCGTGGGATCTGTTGGTCTGGGAGCGGGGGTTTCGCCCCTTCGCGCCGTCGCTGGCCGACGCGTTCACGTCGATGTTTATGCACGGCGGCCTGGGGCACCTCGCCGGGAACATGCTGTTCTTGTGGATCTACGGCGACAACGTGGAGCACCGCCTGGGACGCCTCGGCGCCCTCGTCGTGTACCTGGGCACGGGCCTGGCCGCCGTCGCTGGGCACGCGGCGCTCTCGCCGAGCTCGCCGTTGCCGATGATCGGCGCCTCGGGGGCGGTCTCGGGGCTCCTCGGCGTGTACTTCGTGCTGTTCCCGCAGAACCAGGTGCGCGCGGCGCTGGGCCTGTTCCCGTTCTTCTTTCGGGTGATTCACCTCCCGGCGCGGTGGGTGCTCGGGGCGTACTTGCTGCTCGACAACCTCCTGCCCGTCGTGCTGGGCGCGGACGGCCCCGTGGCCTATGGCGCGCACATCGGCGGCTTCCTGAGCGGCGCCGGCGTGGCCTGGCTCGTGGCGCGGCGCGGGGCGACCCGGACGTCGCAGGAGCGGTCGTCTACGCCGATGGAGCGGGTGATCCGGGCGCTGCAAGCCGGGGAGATCGACGTCGCCGCCGCCGAGGGGAGCGTCGTGCCGCCGGAGACCTTGGGCGCGCTGCCCGTCTCGGCGCTCACGCCTCTGGCGACGGCCTTGGCGAGCCGAGGAGAGGCGGCGCGGGCGCTGGGCGCGCTGCGGTTCGCGCTCTTGCGGGGCGGGAGCGCCGCCGACGCCGCCCGGCTGCACCTCACGAGCGGCTTGATCTTGCTCAAGGCGGGTGAGGAGGGCGCCGCCACCCAGCAGCTCCTGCGGGTGACGGCGGTGGCGCCCACGAGCGCCGAGGCCGACACCGCGCGGGCGCTCTTGCCTGAGCTGCTCGGGGCGCGCGGCGGACGCTGAGGGGGCTCAGGCGCGCTTCACGAACACCGTGGCCTCGGAGTTGATGCACCAACGGCGGCCGGTCGGCTTGGGGCCGTCGTCGAAGACGTGGCCCTGGTGACCCCCGCAGCGGGCGCACTCGGCCTCCTCCCGCACCATGCCATAGGACGAGTCGAGGTTCACCCGGACGTGCTCGGCGCGAATCGGGCGCGTGAAGCTCGGCCAGCCGGTGCCGGAGTCAAACTTGTCGGCGCTCGACCAGAGCTGCAAGCCGCAGCCGGCGCAGACGTAGACCCCGTCGGCCTTGTTGTCCCAGTGGGCCCCGGTGAAGGCGCGCTCGGTGCCCTCCTCACGCAGGATGTGGTAGGCCGTGGGGCTCAGGAGCTTCTTCCACTCGGCGTCGGTGAGGGTGATCGGCGTGATCGTGGCGGGGGAGGCGGCCTCGGCGGGGAGGCCCGGGGCGGCGTTGCCCTTGAGAGAAGGCGCGACGCCGCCTGCGCGGGCGCAGCCGACGAAGGCCAGCGCGGCGGCGACGAAAGAGCGACGGGTCATGGCGACACCTCCGTGAGCGGACGACGAGCTCGTCCGTGATCTCAAGATGCCCTCAATCGCTGGCGGGTTGCGGTTTAGGGCGCCGTGAGCGTGAGGTTCAGCAGATTCCAGCGGTTGAGACCGTGGTTGTGAAGGTGCCAGGCGATCTGCGCGCCGGGGAGGATCGGCTCGGACAAGGTCAGCTCTAGCCGCGCCCAGCCTGAGGACGAGGGCACGGGGACACGCTCCTCCCAGAGCGGCTCGCCGTCAATGGACAGCGCGATGTGGGCCTCGGCGGGGGCCTCAGCGAACAGCGTGTCCCACAAGACCCCGCCAGAGATCATGTCGCCCACAAGACCCTCGACCTGGGCGGGCTGGGCGATGAGCAGGTAGGGGCAGTCGCCGGTGTCTACCTCGACGATCCCGTCCTCCAGCCAGTGATCGGCGCAGGCGACGCGGCCTTCAGCGTGCTCGGGGAAAGGATCCACCGCCGTGGCCCGCCACGCGCCGGGGTCGGTCACCACGAAGCTGCCCTCCCGCGGCGCGCAGGCCGAGAGCAGGAGGAGCGAGAGGTGAAGCGGGCGAGTCGGCATCTGGGCGAGAGGACCCTTGAGGGAGCAGAACTTGAAAACGTGCCTTGCAGGGTCCAGGCCTTCGCGGGTCAACTGCCGTGGTCCCGATGGAGGTGAGATGCGTCATTCTCCCATGCTGATGGTCACCCTGCTCGGCGCCGCTTGTGAGGTGTCCTCGGGCCTCGTCGAGCGCCAGTACTGTGAGGTCGTCCCCGATCAGCTCCCGGTGAGCCCCGTCGAGGAGCCGCTCACCTGGCATCGGGACGTCCAGCCGATCATCCAGGCCCGCTGCGAGCGCTGCCACACCGAAGACGACGTGATGGCGCCCTTCCCGTTGACCCGTTGGGAGGATCTCGCGTCGCGGGCGGAGGTGATCCGCGACTCCGTCGTCAGCGGCCGAATGCCGCCGTGGAGCGCCGACGACTGCTGCGGGCGGAGCTTTCGCCTCGACCGCTCGTTGACCCCGGCGGAGCTCGACACCTTGGTGGGTTGGCTCGACCAAGGCGCGCCCGAGGGCGATCCGAACGACGCCCCGGCCGAGAGCGTCACGCCGGACTGGGGCAGCCTCTCTCGGGTGGATCTGCGGCTCACCATGCCCGCGCCGTACCTCGCCTCCCCCAAACAAGGCGACGACGAGCTGCGCTGCTTCTTGATCGACGTGCCCGAGGAGTCCACCGGGGGCTACGTCGTCGGCGCGCGGGTGATCCCCGGCAACCGAGACATCGTGCATCACGTCGCCACGGGGCTCGTCCTGCCTGAACATCTGGCGGAGGTGGAGGCCCTCGACGCGCTGGACGACGCGCCGGGCTGGGACTGCTATGGCGGCACCAACGTCGCCACGACGGGCAACATGGGCGGCTATGTCCCCGGCCAGGACGGGATGGAGCTGCCTCCGGGGCTCGGAATCGCCGTGCCGCGCGGCGCGAAGCTCATCCTGAACATGCACTACGACCTCAGCGCGTTTGACGGCGTCCCTCAAGAGGACCAGACCTCCATCGAGGTGATGCTGGAGGAGACGGTCGAGCGGCCCTTGGTGGCGATCCCCGTGCTGCACCCGCTGTGGCTGTTCGACAAGGGCATGGCCTTGCCCGGCGACTTCACCGAGACCGCCTATGGCGCCGCCTGGGATCCCAGCGTGCTCTATGGCCGAGCGCGTCGTTTTGAGCTGTGGGGCGCCTTCGTTCATATGCACGAGCTCGGCGTCGAGACGAGCTTCGCGATCCTGCGCCAAGACGGCACGCAGGAGTGCCTGCTCCACATTGAGCGCTGGGACTTCGACTGGCAGGCCGACTACTGGTACACCGAGCCTGTGATCTTGGAGCCCGGCGACCAGCTCTACGTCGAGTGCCGGTTCTTGAACCCCTACGGCGACATCGCCTGGGAGGCGGACCAAGAGATGTGCGCGGCGGTGGCCTATGGCGCCGAGGTGCTGCCGTGATCCTGCTCTTAAGCCTTTTGGGCTGCGCGACGATGGGCGGGCTGGGGGCGGCGCGCACCCTAGACGCCGGGCAGACCCGGGCGTCCGTGGGGTTTGAGCTCGGCTGGGTCGACAGCCAGCCCTTCGTCGCGCCCTTGGCCCGGCTGGATGTCGGCGCGCGCCATGGGGTGACCGACCGCCTGGAGGTCGGTGTGCAGCTCGGCGCCTGGCCGCTCCTGATCCGCACGGCGCACCTCGGCCTCGACACCAAGCTCGCGCTCCATCGGGCGCCGAGCCTGCAAGCGGGGGTCGATGTCTCGATGGGCCTCTCGTTGCAGGCCGACGGGGTCTCCAGCGCGGGGCTGCGCGGCCAGGCCTGGACGGCGCAGGTGCCGCTGTATGTGGGCCTCAACCAGAGCGAAGACGTGCAGTGGCAGCTCGTCCCCCGCGTCGCGGTGCAGCACCTCCGCTCCGATGGCGCCGCGCCGGTCACCAAGGCGCTCTTTGGGATGAGCGTCGGCATGGCGATCCAGAGCGAGCGCGCCACGCTCCTGCCCAACGTGGGCCTGTTGTGGTCCTCAAACCCCGCCAATCAGCTCAAGGGGCTCACGACCCTTCAAGGTGGGGTGAGCGTGCAGCTCAACCCGCCGTGATCGTCAGGCAGGATCGTCGAGGTGGGCCCGATCATTCTGCACCCAGACCTTCAGCCCCTCGGCCTCAGACCAGCCCAAGAGGTTCACCGCGGTGTTGCTCTGGGTGAGCTTTCGTAGGCCCGACAGCGGCTGGCCCAAGGCGGCGAGCAGCGTGGTGACGATGAGGAGCTGGTGGCTCACGACGATCACCGGCGGGCCCGGGCGGTGGGCCTGGGCGATGCGGGTCAACGCCGACACCCCGCGCGACTGGCAGGCCGTGAGCGCCTCACCGCCGGGGATCACCGCGCTCGCCGGATCGCTCATCCAGGCCGAGAACACCTCGGGGAACCGCGAGAACGCCGTGGGCCCGTCCAGGCCCTCCAGCTCGCCCTGGTGAAGCTCCATGAGCGCTTCGTCGAGGGTAGGCGCCAGCCCCAAGGCCTCGGCGGTCTGCCGGGCGCGGGTCAGGGGAGAGGCGTAGAGCGCCGCCCGCCTCCAGGACGTGCCGCGGGCGGCGAGGCGGGCGGCCTGTCGGAGACCCTCCTCATCCAGCGGCACGTCCGTGCGCCCCACGAAGCGTCGCTCCACGTTCGCCCGCGTCTGGCCATGGCGCACCAACAGGAGCGGCACCTGGCCACGCGCGGCGACAGGGGCCCAATCCAGAGCGTCCGTGGGGTTGGGGAGGTCTACGCGCAGAGTTTGCATGGCCTGGACTAACTCTTTGAGGAGAAGGCACGATATTCTATAAGACCGCGCTGACAGGAGTGCTGCGGGAGCCATGAACGACCCAAAGAAGGCCTTTGACCCGCTCGCGAGCCTGTTTGACGGGCCGAACCTTCGCGCCATCGCCGCCGCGACCGCGCTGAACGCCTACGCGGACGACGGGCTGGACTCCTTCTTGGGCGCCTCTTACCCCACGGAGGAGGCCGAAGACGAGGGCGACGCGCCGTCTCCGGTCGGGGAGATCGGCGGCTGGGATCAGGTGCTCGCCGCGTTGCCGCCGCCGCCGCCCTCGGCCCTGCGCGCCGCGACGCCGCGCCCGATCGAGGCGCCGCCGGTCGTCGAGGTGCCTGTGCCGGTCGAGGAGCCCGCGCCAGTCGCCGCCGCGCCGGAGGCCCCCGCCGAGCCCACCATCGCCGACAAGCTCGCCTTGGCGCGCTCCCTCGCCCAGGCCGCGATGGCCCGGGCCAAGGGCCTCTCAGCGGAACCCCCGCCGAAGGCCGCGCCGCCCCCGGCGCCCGAGCTGGACAAGGCCGCCTTGGCGAAGGCGCTGGCGAAGGCCGCGATGGCCCGGGCGAAGGCGACCCCGCCTCCTGCCGCCGCGCCCGCGCCCGCGCCCGCGCCCGCTGCGCCCGTCGCCAGCGCCCCGCCGCCGAAGAAGGCCGGGCTCGCGAGCCGGGCCCAGCGCCCGATGTCCGCCTTGGAGGCCGCCCAGGCCGCCGCCGAGTCCGAGCGCCGCCGCAAAGCCGCCGAGCAGATTCACGCCGTTCGGGATCTCGCCGTGCAGGTCGCCGGGCTCTTGCGCCGTCAGCTCCCCTCCGCGAGCAAGCTCGAGATCGTCAACGCCCTGGTGCTCGACGATCGCACGACCTCGCGGGCCCTGTGGAAGGGCCACCGCGCGAAGTTCGCCGCCCAGGGCGCCTTGGACCAGGTCGTCGCCACCACAAACGTGCTCCGCGCCTTAGACGCCGTGGCCGAGGGCCAGCTCGTCGCGAGCATCGTCGAGACCGAGACGACGGAGTACCTCGTCTGGGTCGATCTCGGCTCTCAGGCGACCATCGCCGCGTTCTCCAACGCGCGCTCCTGGTACGCCGGGGTCCGCAGCTAAACGCGGCTCAGGCCGGGCGGCTCCGTGGCCCCCAGGGCCCATGCGCCCAGCGGGCCAGCAGGAGCAAGGTCCACAGGCGGCGGCGGTGATCCGCTTGGCCTTGGGTGTGCTCGCGGATGAGGCGGCGCACGATCTCGCCGTCGATGAGCCCGGCCAAGGCCTCGTCGAGGCCGTCCAGCAGCCCGCGCATCGGCCCGGCGAGCCACGGCCCCAGCGGCGCGCCGAAGCCCTTCTTCGGGCGCTGGGTGATCGCCGGGGGGAGCAGCTCGGCGACGGCCTTGCGCAACAGCGCCTTGGTCTGGCCGCCGCGCAGGTGAGCCGCGACGGGGATGTCGGCGGCCAAGGCGACGAGGCGGTGGCAGAGGAACGGCGCCCGGGCCTCGACGGAGCTGAGCATCGACGCCCGGTCGACCTTCATCAGCACCCCTTCGCCGAGGTAGAGCCGCTGGTTCAGGTACATCGCCCGGCCCACGACGTCCGGCGCGCCCAGGGCGGCCTCGGACCAGGCGTCGACGACGTCCCAGGCCGCCACCGGGGCCCGCCCCGTGAGCGGCAGGAGCTCCCGTGGGGTGAACGCCCCGAGCCAGACCTGATCCCGCCGCGCCCAGGGCAGCCCGAGGCCCTCGGCGAAGCGCTGGGCCATAAACGTCTTGCTCAGGTTCTCCGTGGAGCCCGGCAGGCGCGCGGTGAGGGCCCGGGCGACGGGGCCCAAGGCGCCGAGGCGCTCGGCGAGGGGGTGGGCGAGGTAGGTCGGGTAGCCGCCGAACAGCTCGTCCGCGCCGTCGCCGCCCAGGCTCACCCGAAACCCAGCCTCGTGGATGGCCTTGTACAGCGCCCGCGTTGGGAAGAGCGAGCCGTCGGTCAAGGGCTCGCACAGCCGCGCCGTGAGGT
>JBEAVX010000323.1:0-5440 GCA_041160755.1 Pseudomonadota bacterium | reverse complement strand
CGATGGTCATGGGCGTGGTCAAGCAGTTCTTGCATGACGTGGCCTGGGCGCCCTTGGACTACCTCATCGTCGATCTGCCCCCGGGCACCGGCGACGCCCAGCTCACGATGATCCAGGGCGCCCCCATCGCCGGGGCCGTCATCGTCACCACGCCCCAGGAGATCGCGCTGCTTGACGCCGTGCGTGGCCTGGAGATGTTCAAGAAGCTCAAGGTCCCCATCCTGGGCGTCGTCGAGAACATGAGCTGGATGGAGCTCCCCGGCGGCGCGGGCAAGGTCTACCCCTTCGGCGAGGGCGGCGGCGTGCGCCTCGCCCAGCGCTACGAGACGGCGCTCCTCGGCCAGGTGCCCCTCGACCAGGCCGTGCGTGAAGGCGGCGACGAGGGCAGCCCGGCTTCTCTAGAGGACGGCCCCATCGCGGACGTGTTCTTGGGGCTCGCCACCGCGGTCAACCGCGCCTTGCCCGTGTAAGGTGGCTGGATGAACGCGCCCAACCCGCTCATCGACCGCTTCGGGCGGGTCCACACCTACCTGCGGGTCTCGGTCACCGACCGCTGCAACTTCCGCTGCGTCTACTGTATGCCCGAGGACGGCATGGCCTGGATGCCCAAGGCCGACATCCTCAGCTACGAGGAGATCGCCCGGCTGGTCGGCGTGTTCGTGGGCCTGGGCGTGCGGCGGGTGCGGCTGACCGGCGGTGAGCCCCTGGTGCGCGCGGACTTGGAGCTGCTCGTCGAGGCCCTGGGCCAGCTCCCCGGCTTAGACGACCTCACCATGACCACGAACGGCCACCGCCTCGCGGGCTGCGCCGAGCGCCTCGTCGCCGCCGGGATGCGCCGGGTGAACGTGTCCTTGGACTCGCTGAACCCTGAGCGTTTCGCGGCGCTCACCCGAGGCGGCCGCTTGGACAAGGTGCTCGACGGCCTCGACGCCGCCCGCGCCGCCGGGATGCGGCCGGTGAAGGTCAACGCCGTCATCCTGCGCGGCGAGAACGATGACGAGGTGCTGCCGCTGGTCGAGCACTTCTCCGCCACGGCGGACAGCACCGTCCTGCGCTTCATCGAGTACATGCCCTTCGAGGCGCGCTGGCACCAGTCCGTGCCCGCGAGAGAGCTCCGGGCGAAGATCGCCGCGCGCTACACCCTCGACCGCTTTGATGAGACCCTCGGCGACGGCCCGGCGGTGTACTGGAGGGTGCGGGAGACGGGCCTCATCGTCGGCTTCATCTCGCCGCTCTCGGAGAAGTTCTGCTCGACCTGTAACCGCCTGCGCCTGATGGCCGATGGCCGCCTGCGCACCTGCCTGAGCGACGACGGCACGCCCTCCTTGTTGACGATGCTGCGGGAGGGCGCCGATGACGCCACCCTCGCCCGGGCCGTGCGGGCCATGGTCCTGGGCAAACGGGAGGGCCACGGCTGCATGGAGGAGGGCGGCACCCCCTTCGAGGGCGTGATGACCCGCGTCGGGGGCTGAGCGGCTGGCGGCTAGATGTCCACGAAGTTGTAGGCGCGGACCTTGACCGTGCCGCCGGTGATCTCCGAGCAGCAGCCGAGGCGTAAGGTGGCCGGGAAGC
This sequence comes from Pseudomonadota bacterium, assembly GCA_041160755.1. Lineage (GTDB taxonomy): Bacteria > Myxococcota_A > UBA796 > UBA796 > CAJQPC01 > JADKFE01. The sequence continues at coordinate 3,868 of JBEAVX010000323.1, read as the reverse complement.
CGTTGGCGGCGAGGGTCTGCTTCTCCCGGGGAGACTGCGGCGAGAGGTGCTCGGCGCCCTCGATGACCTCGATCCGGCAGGTGGCGCAGGACGAGTCGTTGCAGCCCGAGGCGATGGGCCGCTCCATGTTGCCGCTGATGTAGAGCGGCGACGAGCCCACGTCACCGGAGAAGGTCTGCTCCTTGCCCCGATCGTCCACGAGCACCAGGGTGACCTTGGGGCGCTCAGGGCGCTTCGCCGGGGCACGATCGTCGGCGCTCGTGCTGAGCCCCATGAGCGACTTGAGCTTCTTGCGGATTCCGAAGGGGGTCATTCTGCGCTCCTGTGCAGGGAGAGGGGATCTGGGGGTCTTCTGGGCCTTCAACCAGGGGCCTCGGCGGCGATCATACAGGGCGCGATCTCGGCCGGGTGGTCTCGCCTGCCTTGTCTTCTGAGCGCCGTCGTGGCAAGGTTCAAGATTGAGAAAAAGATCTCTCATGAGGCCCTGATGCTGCTGCTCTCGCTGCTGACCTTCTCGCAGGTGGCCTTCGCCCAAGATGTAGGCTCGATCACCGTCACCGTGTCCAGCGGTCCCAACGGCAAGATCCTCGTCGATGGCAAAGACACCGGGCTCACCACCCCGGCCACGGTGCCCAACGTCCCCTCGGGCAACCACCTCGTGCAGGTGCAGGTGGCCGATCGTTGCCTCGGCGGCGTCACGAGCGTCGATGTCGCCCCCAGCCGCGAGGCCCGCGCCGAGCTCACCCTGAGCTCCCAAGGCGGCTTCACCCAGATCAAGGTCACCCCCGAGACGGCCTCGGTGCTCATCGACGACAAGATGGTGCCGATGCCCTTCGCCGACGAGCTGACCTGCGGCAAACACAAGCTCCAGGTGACCGCCCCGGGCTACGTCCCCGAGACCCGCGAGGTCTTCGTCGAGATGGGCAGCGCGCCCACCTTCCGCTTTGAGCTTCTGGAGGACGGCTTCGGCGCCGTCGTCGTGCAGGTCAGCCCGCCCAACGCCAAGGTGCTCCTCGACGGCAAACAGGTCGCCACGGGCAGCGAGACCTTGAGCAACATCCCCTCGGGCAGCCACGTCGTCCGGGCCGAGCTCGACGGCTACAACCCCGCCGAGCAGCCCGTCACCGTGCGGGCGAACGGCTCGACCCAGCTCAACCTCACGCTCACGCCGATGACCGGCGCCGCCACCCCGGTCGACCCGACCAAGCCCCCGAAGGAGCCCAAGGAGCCCAAGCAGGGCGTCGGCAAGAAGGTCGCCGGCGGCGCGGCCTTGGCCGTGGGCCTCGGCGTCGGCGGCGTCGGCGCGGCGATGTACTCCGGCGCCCGCAGCGCCTACCTGAACAGCTACGCCCCGCTGTACAACGAGGGCAACTGCGGCCCCGACTCCTCGGGCCCCGCCGACCCCGAGACCTGTGAGCAGGCCCAAGGCGTCTACGACGCCGAGGTCGCCGGGCCGTACCGCGCCGGGATCGGCCTCATGGTCGCGGGCGGCGCCTTGGTCGCCAGCGGCGGCGTGCTGCTGTTCGTGAGCGATGACCAGGCGATGATCGGCTACACCCGCGAGTTCTGATCCGCATGGGCGCCGCCCTCATCACCGACCCTAGCCTCCTCCTGGGCTACCTGCGCGACGCCTCGAACACCGAGGGTCACGCCGATGGCCTCCTGCGCCCGAACAACACGGCGGAGGTCGCGGCGATCCTGCGCGACTGCCAGGCCGCTGGGCGCCCGGTCACCGTCACCGCCCAGCGCACGAGCACCACGGGCGGCCCGGTGCCCGACGGCGGCTGGCTGCTCTCTACGGAGCGCCTGAACCGCGTGCGCTCCATCGGCCCGGATCAGGCCGTCGCTGAAGGTGGCGTGCTCTTGGGTGAGCTTCAGCGAGAGATCGAGGCCACGGGGCGTTTTTACCCGCCGGACCCGACCTCCAAAGACGAGTGCAGCCTCGGCGGCTCCATCGCCTGCAACGCCTCGGGCGCCCGCACCTTCCGCTACGGCCCCACGCGGCCCTGGGTGGAGGCCGTCGAGGTCGTGCTGCCCAATGGCGACGTGGTAACCGCCACCCGCGACACCCCGATCCCCGCGAGCTGGCCCCGCCTGGACTGGCGTGAGCCCAACGTAAAGACGGCGGCCGGGCTCTACCCCGCGAACAACCTCCTCGACCTGATCATCGGCTCCGAGGGCATCCTGGGTGTGATCACCGAGGCCACGCTGCGGCTGACGGCCTTGCCAAAGCGGGTGTTCTCGATCCTCAACCCCTTCCCCAGCGCCGAGGCCGGCCTACGCTTCGTGATGGAGCACCGCCGCGGCGGGCCGCTCTCCCCGAGGCTGATGGAGTGGTTCGACGCCCACAGCTTAGACATGGTCCGCGCCCGGGTGCCCGACCTGCCCGGGGACGCCAAAGCCGCCTTGTGGTGTGAACAAGAGGCCACCGAGGACGACGCGGACGCGCTCATGGAGGCCTGGCTCGCGGCCCTGGAGGAGAGCGGGGCGATGATGGACGCGGTGATCTTCGCCGATGACCCGTCGAGCTTGGAGCGCCTGCGCCTCTTCCGCCACGCCTTGCCCGCGGCGGTGAACGAGCGTGTGGCGCACAACGGCATGCCCAAGGTCGGCACCGACTTCGCCGTGCCCGACGCGGCCCTGCCCGAGATGATGGCGGCCTACGCCGAGGTCACCTTGCCCCATGTGCTCTTCGGGCACATCGGCGACAACCACCTGCACATGAACCTCTTCCCGCGCAGCCCTGAAGAGCTGGTCGCGGCGCGGGGGGTGTGGGCGGCCTTGTTCCGCAAGGCGATCTCGCTCGGCGGCACGGTCTCCGCCGAGCACGGCGTCGGCAAACTAAAACGACGGTTCTTGGCGGAGATGGTCGGCCCCGAGGTGCTGGCGTCCTTTGTGGCGCTCAAGCGTCATGTGGACCCGGCGTGGATCCTCGGCCGGGGCACGATGCTGGAGATCCCCGCGTCGCGCTGAATGGTGTAAGGTTCACCTCCCTTCGGTCGTTGCCCGCCCGGAGGCTGACGATGGAGCGAACAAGAAGCGATGATGGTGGGCGCTGCCACCGCCGACGAGGGGCTCCTCGACCCTCCTCACGAGCTTGGGCTCGTCGAGCGGCTCAAGCGTGGCGAGCGCGCGGCCTTGGGCGAGCTGTACGCCGCCTACGGGGACCGCCTCTTTCGCGCCGTGATCCTCCCGCGCCTGCCGATCCGCGAGCTCGCCGAGGACGTGCTTCGAGACACGTTCCGCCTCGCGCTCGAACGAATCCACCAGTACACCCCGGCGGATCGTTCGGTCTTCTTCTGGATGCGCCGCATCGCCATCAACCGGGCGATGGACGTTCATCGCGCCCACAAACGCCAAGAGGCGCTGCGCGAGAAGGCTGAGCAAGATCCCGAACGTGTGATGGGTGTCCCGCCGCCCCGGCCTGACCGGGGCCAAGAGCTCATCGAGACGCGAGAGCTCATCGAAGAGTCTCTCGCGCAGATCAACCCCCGCTACGCCCAGGCCCTTCGCCTGCGCCTGCTCGACGACAAAGATCGTGAAGAGTGCGCCGCGCTGATGGACGTCACCGTGGCTACCTTCGATGTGATCCTCCACCGCGCCTGCAAGGCCTTTCGAGAGAAGTACCCCCCGCGATGACCCCCGAAGAACGCCAGGCATCGACGCTCGCAGATTGGCTGGAGGCCGGTCCGGGGGCTCCTCCGCCAGAGGAGCTCGACCCGGAGGTCATCGAGGCCACCTACGCGCTGCGTCCCTCGATGGCCCCGGCCGCCCGGGTGAGCCTGGACGACATCCTCGCCGGGGTGACCGCCGGGCCCTTCGCCCCCCACGCCGCGCCGCTCCCAGACGCCGCCCCCGAGGTCCTGCC
>JBEAVX010000284.1:0-5041 GCA_041160755.1 Pseudomonadota bacterium | reverse complement strand
CTCCCACCCTCCCCTGGCACCGCGTCACCTGACGCTATCGTCATCTCTTGACGGAGGCGCGCAAGAATGCGCTATTCCCCTTGTTTTGGTGTCGAGTTAGGCGTCTCCACGACGGCGATCGGCCACGTCCGAAACGGCGTCCCTGAGCTGATTCAGATCGACGAAGAGGAGCTCGTGCCCTCGGCGATCTGCCTCACCCCCGATGAGGACGTGTACCTCGGCCACGCGGCCTTGGCCCAGGTCGGCACGGCCTTGGAGCACACGGTGTTGGGGCCTTGCCGCCGCCTGGGCGCGGGTCGCGGTTTCGCGCTTGGCCAGCGAGAGGTGAGCGCCGAGCAGCTCTGCGCGCTCCAGCTCATGCACCTCCTCGACGGCGCCGCGTCGGCCTGCGGTCGTCGCCCGGAGCGTGTGGTCATCGCCGTCCCCAGCCACCTCGGCGACGCCGGGCGGCGCGCGGTGATCCGGGCGGCGGGTATGGCGAAGGTGGAGGTCGTCGAGATCCTCGACATGGCCACCGCCGTCGCGCTCTCCTTGGGCCGCGACCGCTGGCGCCACATGCTCGTCGTCGAGCTCGGCGTCGGTGAGGTCGGCGTGAGCGCCTTGGTTCGTGAGGGCCCCGATCTCCACCCGCTGGCCACCTGGGGCGCCGATCAGCTCCACGATGAGCCCATGGAGGCCCGCTGGGCCGCCCAGCTCACCGACGCCTTGGCCCGGTCGCGCCCGGCCTTACACAAGACGCTCCTCGCCGACCGCAGCGACCGCGTGCGCCTCGCCGTCGAGATGGCCCGGGTGCAGCTCGTAGACGCGGCCCAGGTCTCGTTCTCCTTGCCCCTGATGGTCGAGGGGGAGCACGGCGGCGAACGTCTAGATCTTCGCCTGCGCCAAGACGACCTCCACGAGCTGCTGCACCCCGTGCTCACTCGTGCGTATGAAGGCATCGACGGCGTGCTTCGCCAGGCGAACCTCCGCGTTGAACAGCTCGACGGCCTCGTGCTCGTCGGCAACCTCGCCCTGCTCCCGCAGGTGCGCACCTCACTTCGTGCGTCTTTTGGCCTCGAGGGTCGGCATGTCGTCGCGCCCCAGCGAGCCGCCGCCCTCGGGGCCACAATTCGCGCAGCCGTCGCCGACCTCGGCCTAGAGCTCTTCCGCCGCCCCCTGCCCTACGCCCGCGCCCAGCTCTGAGGCGCGGTGGGCAGAGGTGAGACGCCCCGCCTTCTCACGAAGAACGGGGCGTCGGCCCGGGGATGCTATCCATCGGGGGGGTCAATTCGATAATAGCTGAGGCTTGGTTTGCTGTCAAGCCACTGCGGATGTACGGGTCTACTATTGATAAACGCGCCAAATTATGTCCGACTGTTCCTGTAGACTTGCCTGAGTTCAACGGTAGGCTATGCTCAATGAATGAACCGCGTCATCGCATACATTGACGGCTTTAATCTCTTCCACGGCCTGCGCGCGATGGGGGATAAATCGCTCTACTGGCTCAACCTCCCAGCGCTGTGCACAAACCTGCTCCGTCCTGGGCAAACATTGATTCATACTAACTATTTTACTGCCCGAATCGTTGTCAGCGGACGCAGCGACGTGGAGGATGTTCGCCGTCAGGCGGTCTACCTAGAGGCGCTCTCTGCTCAACCTGCGCTCACCATTCACTTGGGACATTTTTTGGCCAAGCCTGGGAGTTGTCGGAGCTGCCATGTGGAGTGGGTGTCGTATGAAGAGAAGCAGAGTGATGTTAACCTCGCCGTCGAGCTGCTGACCGATGCGTTCCAGGATCGGTTTGACACGGCCCTGGTCATCTCAGCGGACAGCGACCTCCTCACGCCAATACTGCGGGTTCAGCGAGATCATCCCAACAAGCGTGTGGTGGTGGCGTTCCCCCCCAATCGCAGCTCGGCCGCGCTCAAGCAGCACGCCCCTTGCCTCACGATCGGTCGAGACAAGCTTCGTAAGTCTCTCTTCGCCGACATCGTGAGCTCACCCACGGGCTTCCCGCTTCACCGGCCAGCGACTTGGCGCCCAGCGGCGCGTGCGCCTGGGGGGCGGCTCGAATAGGCTCGGCGCTCGTGGCGTCGTCGGCGCGGTCCCGCTCCCCGCCGCTCTCTGGAGGATCCCCATGATGACGATGAGCCTGCTCCTTCTCGCGCTCTCCCCTTCCGCCTCCGCCGCCGAGACCATGGCGTTTGAGCCGCTCCCCACCTTAGAGGGCTGGGTGTTGAGCGAAGGGGTCGCCGCCCACAAGACCGCGAACAACAAGAAGGGCGGCAAGAAGACCGGGGGCAACAACAACAGCGGCCTTGAGATGCCCCCGGGCCCGCAGATCCCCGGCTGGCGCACGGAGTACTACATCCAGCCCGGCGCGGGGGTGCGGCTCTACCAGAACGGCTCCGGCGAGACGAAGACCCTGGCCACCTTCGGCGGCGAGGCCGGGCTCAGCTACCGCCAGAAGGGCAAAGGCCAGCCCAAGATGGCCGGCCGCACCCGCCTGAGCGGCGAGGTCATGGCCACGGGGGATCTCGACAAGGGCCTGGATCTCCGCGCGGGCAGCTTCATCGGCCCCCAGTGGAAGACCTTCGGCCTGCAGGCCGGGCCGGACCTGTTCTACAACCAGTGGACCTTCGGCTCCCAGGTGCTCGACCCCTCCATCGGCGTCGAGGTGCCCGTCGTGGCGACCTTGAGCGGCGAGACGCTCTCGGCCTTCGCGGGCGTGTCCCCGGCGTACCTGATGAACGAGGATCGCCGGGTGGACTGGGACAAAGAGACGATCCCCGGCTTTGGCCACGAGTTCACCTACATGGGCGGCGTCTCGGGCCGCTTCAACGGCCTCAAGCTCAGCGCCCAGGCGCAGTACCGCGTCACCGCCGCCGGGCCGATCCCGAGCTTCTCGGTGAACGCCGGGGCCAACAGCGAGGGGATCCAGCAGATCTTGGAGATCTTCGGCGTCGGCGGCGGCTCTTCAGGCGGCGGAACCCGGCGCTGAGCATTCTTGACCCAAAGTTTTTGACCGGTCATTCTTGACTGGTCAAAAACATCGAGTCATACTCACGGTGTTCCCCAGGAGCGCCGATGAGCCCACGCCGCCGTGATGACGCCGACCACCCCCCCGACGAGGGCCGCCGCGCGCGGCTCTTGCGCGCCACGACGGATCAGCTCCGGGCGGTGGGCGCCCGCCGCCTGTCGATCGAGGACGTCGCCGCCGACGCCGGGGTCTCCAAAGGCGCGGTCTACCTAGAGTTCCCCAGCAAGACCGCGCTCATCCAGGCGGCGCTTGACGCTGTGCTGCTCGACGCCGGGGCGCGCTACGCCGAACGAATGGCGCGCACGACCTCCCCCCGGGCTCGCCTCGTCGACACCCTACGGTTTGTCTGGGAGGAGGCCGAGCGAGAGCCTCTGTTTGAGACGCTCTTGCGGGAGGAGCACGAGGAGGGCACCCTGCGGGCGATGGCGACGGGGCGTGAGGCCCAGGCCGAGGCCGAGATCGAGGGCCTGCGGGCCTTGGCCCGGGCGGGCATCGACGCCGGAGAGCTGCGCGTGGACCTCGACGTCGAGGCCCTGCCGTTCGTGATCTCGCTGATGCGCTCCCTGTTCTTGGGGGCCGAGCAGGCCACCGGGGGCCGCATGGGCCGCGCCCGGGTGCTCGACGCCGCCCTGACCATCTTTGAGGCGGGCATCTCCACCCCGTCCCAACCCGACACCTCCCAACAGCGAGGCTGAGCCATGACGCCGATCCTGTCCATCGAGGGCCTGAGCAAACACTACGGCCCGGTGATCGCCTTGGACGACGTGACGTTCTCGGTGAACCCCGGCGAGATCTTCGGGTTCATGGGGCACAACGGCGCGGGCAAGACGACGGCGCTGCGGGTGCTCTTGGGCCTCACCCCGCCCACGTCGGGCCGGGTGACCGTGCTGGGTCTCGATCCCGAAAAGGACGCCTTGAAGGTGCGGTCCCAGGTGGGCTTTTTGCCCGCGAGCTACGCCTTGCCCCGGGAGATGACCGCCCGGAGCTTTCTGTGTTACGTCGGCGCGATGTTCTCGATGCCCCGGGCTGAGGCCGAGGCCCGGGCCGAGGCGCTCATCACCCAGCACGGTCTCACGAGCTTCGCCGATCGCCGCTTGGGTGGGCTCTCCACGGGCATGGCCCAGAGGGTGGGCTTCGCCCAAGCCCTGGTGAACCACCCCAAGCTCTTGCTCCTCGATGAGCCCACCTCGGGCCTCGACCCGCTGGGCCGTCACGACCTGCTGGAGTCTCTGCGCGCGCTCGCCGAGACCGAAGGCACGACCACCATGTTCTCTAGCCACATCCTCTCCGACGTGCAGACCCTCTGCCGCCGGGTGGCCATCCTGCACAGAGGCCGTCTTGTCGCGTTCGGCGAGGCTGAGGCGCTCAAGGCCGAGCACGGCGCAAGAGACATGGACGCGCTCTACCTCACCCTGGCCCGCCGGGAGCAGCGATGAGCGCCGCCGTCCAGAGCCCCCTGCTGAGCCCCGCGCTGTGGTGGATGGAGCTCGGCCGCCGCCTGCACGAGCGCAAGACCAAGGGCCTCGCCGTCCTCTACCTGGGCGCGCTCCTCGCCGCGCCGACGCTGTTGGAGAAGCCGCCGCCGCACCTGCTCGCGGCGGTGCAGAGCTGGTTCGGGGGCGACGACCCCTTCGGTCTGTTCATGTACGTCTGGACCGACCTCGCGATGAACAAGCTCGCCGTGCTCACCGGGGTGGCCATGGGCGCCGGGGTCTTGGTCGAGGACCGCGCCGACCGCTCGCTCATCTTGTGGATGACCAAACCCGTCACCCCGGCCGGGCTCTACGTCCTGCGGGTGGGCTCGGCGGTGTTGATGACTGCGGCTCTGTACCTCATCACCCAGCTCCTCGGCCTGGGGCTGTTCTCGGCGCAGATCGACGGGTTTCGGCCGCTGGGGTTCTTGATCTCGGGGCTGGTGCATGTCTGGGCGCCGATCTTCGCCACCTGCGCGAGCGCTCTGTGCGCCGTCGCCATCGGGAGGCAGCTCGGCGCGGCCTTGGTGAGCGTGCTCGTGCTGTTCTC
>JBEAVX010000281.1:0-7280 GCA_041160755.1 Pseudomonadota bacterium | reverse complement strand
CGGGTATGCCGCCGGGACGGCCTGCCGGTGTACCGCCGCTGTGTGGCTCCGCCGAGCGGTGAGCGGGTGGGTGACCGTTGAGGGAGGATTCTAATCTCCGCAAAATGTGCGGAGATTAAGGGGACGGTCTGGGGGCTATTCTCCGCATCGGGGCCAAGGGCCGCGCCAAGATTCAGCGGGGTCGATTCGTCTACTACAAAGGTTAATCCTGACCAATTCCACACCACGTCACCAGCGGAGCAGGCTCCATCTGACATCGGCGCCCTCCTAATCTCCGCAAATTTTGCGGAGATTAGGCTTGCCCATCGCCCCCACCACGGCGATAATCTCCGCATGAGGTGCGGAGAATGAGCCGGTTCATCCACGAGCTAAAGGGCTGGCCCCAGTTCACCTGGGATGAGCCTGTCGTCGCCGAGGCGCTCGCGCCGCTTCACAGCCACCAAGCCCGGCTCTTGGGGCGCATGGAGGCGTTCGGGCGCAGCCTCCAGGGCGAGGCGAACCTGCGCTCGCTCACCGCCGAGGCCCTGATGACGAGCGAGATCGAGGGTGAGCTCCTCGACTTCGACCAGGTGCGCTCGTCCTTCGCGCGGCGGCTGGGCCTCGACATCGGCGTGTTGACCCCGGCCGATCGCCATGTGGAGGGCCTCGTGGACGTGATCTTCGACGCCACCCAACACTATGATCAGCCGCTCAGCGCCGAGCGCCTGTTCTCTTGGCACCACCTGCTGTTCCCGACGGGCCTCGACGACCTCGGCTCGTTGACCGTCGGCGCGTGGCGCACCGGGCCGATGCAGGTGATCTCCGGGCACTTGGACCGCCTGAAGGTGCACTTCGTCGCCCCCGAGGCCCCTCGGCTCGACGAGGAGGGCGCGAGGTTTCTGCGCTGGTTCAACGCTGAAGACTCCCTCGACGGCATCATCCGCGCCGCCGTCGCGCACCTCTGGTTCATCACGATTCACCCCTTCGACGACGGCAACGGCCGCCTCGCCCGGGCGATCACCGAGCTGTCCTTGGCCCGCTCCGAGGAGCGGCCCTGGCGCTGCTACAGCCTCTCGACGCAGATCCGCGCCGAGCGCCGCGACTACTACAAGGCCCTGGAGTCCGCCCAGCGCGGCGGGCTCAACATCACCCCGTGGCTCATGTGGTTCATGGGCTGCTTGGACCGCGCCTTTCACAGCGCTGAAGGCCTGCTCGCCGACGTGCTGCACAAGGCGCGGTTCTGGGCCGAGCACCACGACAAGCCCCTCAATCACCGCCAGCGGATGATGCTCAACGACCTCCTCGACGGCTCCTTCTTGGGCAACCTCACCTCGTCGAAGTGGGCCAAGCTCACGGGCTGCTCCCAAGACACCGCCGGGCGTGACCTCGACGCCTTGGTGAAGCTCGGGCTCCTGATCCGCAGCGCCGCCGGAGGCCGCAGCACGGCCTACACCCTCGCGCCGCTGCCGACCGGTCGGTAGGTCTATCCATTCCGATAGCAATCTATCTAGATGGCGTGGGCCGGGAGGCATCAACCCCTCTCCAGGCCCCCGCCGCGCTCGGCACGCTCCTTGCTAAAGGGGCGGCGACACTCACGAACGGAGCGAACGATGTCCAACGAGACCCCGCAGTACGAGACCCTGCCGAGCAAGGGTCACCCGATCAAGGCCTGGGTTCGCGGCGTGGCCGTCGAGCCAGAGGCCCAAAAGCAGCTTGAGAACATCGCCTCGCTGCCGTTCATCTTCAAACACGTCGCCGTCATGCCCGACGTTCACCTGGGCAAAGGCGCCACCGTCGGCAGCGTCATCCCGACCACCGAGGCCATCATCCCCGCCGCCGTCGGCGTGGACCTCGGCTGCGGCATGATCGCCCAGCGCACCACCCTGCGCGCCGAGCACCTGCCGGACGACCTTCGCCCCCTGCGCCTCAAGATCGAGCGCGCCGTTCCCCACGGCCGCTCGGACAACGGCGGCAAGAACGACCGCGGCGCCTGGAACGACCCGCGTGAGCGTATTCGCGCCGCGTGGGGCCAGCTCGCCCCGGGCTTCAAGCGTATCGTCGAGAAGCACCCCAAGGTGGGCCAGTCCAACAACGCCAACCAGCTCGGCACCTTGGGCACCGGCAACCACTTCATCGAGGTCTGCCTCGACACCGAGGGCGCGGTGTGGCTCATGCTGCACTCGGGCTCCCGTGGCGTCGGCAACAAGATCGGCACCTACTTCATCGAGAAGGCCCGGGAGGAGATGTTGAAGCTCGACATCCACCTGCCCGACCGCGACCTCGGCTATCTGCGCGAGGGCACGGAGTCCTTCGATGACTACGTCGAGGCCGTGTCGTGGGCCCAGTCCTACGCCGCGATGAACCGGGCGCTCATGATGGAGGCCGTCGTGGACGCGGCCCGGACCACCTTGCCGGCCTTTGAGCTCACCGACGTCGCCGTGAACTGCCACCACAACTACATCGCCCGGGAGTCTCACTTCGGTGAGGAGGTCTGGGTGACCCGAAAGGGCGCCGTGCGCGCCGGCTTGGGCGAGCTGGGCATCATCCCGGGCAGCATGGGCGCCAAGAGCTTCATCGTCCGGGGCAAAGGCAACCCGGAGAGCTTCTGCTCGTGCAGCCACGGCGCGGGCCGCTCGATGAGCCGCACCAAAGCCAAGAAGATGTTCACCGTCGCCGACCAGATCCGCGCCACTGAGGGCGTGGAGTGCCGTAAGGACGCGGATGTGATCGACGAGATCCCGATGGCCTACAAGCCCATCGACGACGTGATGGCCGCCCAGTCGGAGCTCGTGGAGATCGTCGCCACGCTCCGCCAGGTCGTGTGTGTGAAGGGCTGAGATGCCGCCCCGCAGGGGGCCCTGGAGAGACCGATGTTCACCCTCGACGGCGGCGAAGGCGAAGGCGGAGGCCAGATCCTCCGCACCGCCTTGGCCTGCTCCCTGCTCACCGGGGAGCCGCTGCACATTCGACGAATCCGCGCTGGCCGGGCAAAGCCGGGCCTCCTCCGCCAGCACCTCACCGCGACGCTCGCCGCGGCTGAGGTGGGGGAGGCGCAGGTCGAGGGCGCGCACCTGGGCTCGACGGAGCTTCGGTTCACCCCCCGGACGATCCGGGGCGGTGAGCGCCGCTTCGCCGTCGGCACCGCGGGCAGCGCCGGGCTCGTGCTCCAGACCGTGCTCCCGGCCCTGCTCAAGGCGCCGGAGGCCTCGGTCTTGACCTTGGAGGGCGGCACCCACAACCCCTCGGCGCCGCCGTTTGACGCGCTCAACGACGTGTTTGTCCCGGCCTTGGCCCGCCTCGGCGCCCAGGTCAGCCTGGGCCTCACCCGCCACGGCTTCTTCCCGGCCGGCGGCGGGCGCTTCACGCCGATGATCACCCCGTCCGACCTTCACCCGACGCGCTGGCTGCGGCGCGGGGCGCTCGTGCGCGCCGAGGCCATCGTGCTCAGCGCCAAGGTGCCCCCGGAGGTCGGCGAGCGGGCCCTGGAGGCCGCCGGTCGCCTCTTGGACATCCCCGCTGAAGACCGCCACCTCATCCCTTGCCCGACGAGCCCCGGTCCTGGCCTCGTGCTCATGCTGCGGCTCACGAGCGAGTCCGGCGTCGAGGTGCTCACGACCTTCGGCGAGAAGGGGGTGCGGGTGGAGGAGCTCATGGGCCGCCTCGTGCGAGAGGCCCGGGCCTTCTTGAGCCTCGACGCCCCGGTCGGGGAGCACCTCGCCGACCAGCTCTTGTTGCCTTTGGTGATGGCCGGGGGAGGGGAGCTGCGGGTGGCGGCGGTGTCATCCCACACCCGGACCAACGCCGAGGTGCTCACGCGGCTGCTCGGGGCGTCGTTCCGGTTTGTGGAGGAGCCCGAGGGCGCGCGGGTGGTGGTGGAGGCGAAGGGGGTCTGAGCGGGGGCGCGCATGGGTGAGATGGCCCAGGGATGGGCATCTCCGCCATGACAGGGGCATAGAACAGGCTTTTTTTTGATCGGCTTGAGAGACTCACGCTAAACTCTGGTTGCCCTCCCTCGTCGAGTGAGGCCAGGGCGCAAAAGCACCCCCCCTCTCGTCCTTCGTCGGATCCGCCTCCTGGTGGATGTGGCGGGCGAACACTCTGAGCGACACCATGCTGCAACGCCGCAACGCCCCCGCCCACGACAACAGCACACCGAGCGTTGGGGCCTCCTCCGACCTCGCCGTGGCGCCGTCCTCTATGGGCAGCAACGCCGCCGCCCGCGAGACCCTCGTGGCGAGCGCAGGCAGCGGGCTCAACGATCAGGCGCTCAAGGCGGCCGGCGACGCGGCGGTCAGCAAGGCCCCGAGCGAGATGCGGGAGGGCGCCCGAGGCGTCATCCCGGTGATCTTGCGTCAGGCGGCGACGTCCAACATCCGCAACGTGAACCAGGTGGCGTATCTGCTCGCCACGGCGGAGCACGAGTCGAGCTTCGGCCTGCGCCGCTACAGCCGCAGCCAGTCCTTCGTCGAGGACCGCAACCCCTTCTCCCAGAGCGAGAACGGCGGCTGGTCCGCCCGGAACCACGTCACCGGCCAGAACGTCAGCGCGTCGAGCCAAGACGCCTTGGAGACCCGCTACTGGGACAACGCCTACGGCGGCATGTTGGGCAACGCTGAAGGCACCCGCGACGCCCGGGACTTCCGCGGTCGTGGCCTCGTGCAGATCACCGGCCGCTCGAACTACCAGAAGATGGGGACGCAGCTCCAGAAAGAGGGCTTCTCCTACACCCAAGACGGCGTCACCTACGGCGGCAAAGGCAACCCGCCCATCGATCTGGTGAAGAACTTTGAGCACGTCAACAAGAACGTCGAGCTCGCCAGCCGCCTGATGATCTCCGGGGTGATGGAGGGCAGCTACACCGGTCGAAAGCTCGGGGACTACGTCAACAACCAGCAGACGGACTTCGTGAACGCCCGGCGCACGGTGAACGGGGACACGGCGAAGAACGGCCGCGCCATCGCCGACATCGCTGAGGACTACAAGAAGGGCATCGGGAACCTCTGGGCCCCGGTCTTCACCGGCCCCGGCGCGCCCGTGGTCAACCAGCCCAGCCGCCCGAGCCTCACGCTCACCCGGGTGCTGCAGCGCGGCGACAAGGGCAAGGATGTGCTGGAGGTGCAGAAGCTCTTGGGCATGTCCGGCGGCGGGCTCTCGGGGGAGCTCGGGGAGACGACGGAGAAGAACATCATCGCGTTCCAGCTCGCCCACAAGATCCAGCCCACAGGCAAGGTGGGGCCGACGACGCTCAAGGTGCTCTTGGAGAAGGCGGGGACGTGGAGCCCGCCCGCCGCGGGGCCGACGAGCCAGGGGCCCGCGCCGCAGACCCCGACGCCGCAGACGCCGCCGCCCCAGGCCCCGAAGCCGCAGACGCCCACGCCGCAGGCCTCGACGGGCAAGACCGTCACGGTGCGGCCCGGCGACACCCTCTCGTCCATCGCGGGGCAGGCCCTCGGCGATGAGTCTCGCTGGCGTGAGATCTACGACATCAACCGGGACCAGCTCAAGACCCCCGATCAGATCGACGTCGGCATGGTGCTCAAGCTGCCGAGCGGCGGCGCGGCCTCGGTCAGCCACACCGTTCGCGCGGGGGACACGCTCTCGGACCTCGCGGCCCGGTACCTCGGCGACCCTGGACGTTGGCAAGAGCTCTACAGCGCCAACCGTGACCAGCTCTCAAGCCCGGACGCCCTAGACGTCGGCATGGTCCTCAAGATCCCCGGCGCGAAGGGCGGCTCGACCACCGCGCCCGCGCCGGTGAAGCCCGCGCCCGCGCCGGTGAAGCCCACGCCCGCGCCGGTGAAGCCTACGCCGGTGACGCCGACGAGCCCCGAGGCCAAGAAAGAGACCCTCGACCAGGCCATCGCTTCGGGCAAGATCTTCAAGCGTGGCGACAAAGGCCCGGCGGTCGCGGAGCTGCAGAAGCTCCTCGGCCTCGGCGCCGGGGGACAGACCGGCGAGTTCGGCGCGACCACTGAAGAGGCCGTGCGGGAGTTCCAGTCCGCCAACCGCATCCAGGTCAACGGCATGGTGGGGCCCCAGACCCTCGCCGCCCTGCGCAGCCCCAAGCAGGAGAGCAAGGCCCCGATCATCGACCAGCACCGCATGAACCACGAGTACAAAGGCGCCTTCTGCGGGATCGCCACCTTGCTCATCACCATCGAGGGCATGGGCAAAGATCACGGCATCGACATCAACAATCGCGCCCAGCTTGAGCGTTTCTCTCAGGGCATCTACACCCCGGGCGCGGGCTCCAGCGGCGTGCAGATGGCCGCCCGGATGCGTGAGTTCGGCATGAAGAACGCCTCGTTCACCACCGGGGGCTCGATCTCCACGATCATGTCGAGCCTCGTCGCGGGCAAGCCTGTGCCAGTGGGCGTCGTGAGCATGGGCGGCGAGGTCGTCGACAACCCCAAGGCCTCGGCGCGCTACGGGAAGCTCGACAAGGGCGACCGCCACTTCAAGCAGTTCGGCGCCTCGGGGCACTGGGTCACCGTCGTCGGCTTTGAGGGCGACCCCAAGAACCCCACCCACTTCCTCGTGAACGACCCCGACACCGGCGCCCAGCTTCGGCTCACCAAGGCGGAGCTGGAGCGGCACAGCGCCGCCCATGAGGGCATCTGGATGATCCCGCACTGATCCTGCGGGGCCCCAAGGAAAGCGGAGAGGCCCCTCATGTGAAGAGATCAGTTTTGCTGATCCGTTCACATGAGGGGCCCCTCGTTCTCAGGAGCACCCCCGTGCATCCAAATTGAGGACCTTCTCAGGTCCAAGACTCAACGGCGGCGTCCCCCGGTGCACCCCTGCGTCGTCCCGCGCCGCCGTCGGTCTTGTCGAGAAGACCAAATGCAAGGGCTGTGCCAGGACACGCGCGGCGCCGGATCGGCCCTGGAGGGGGCTTAGGGGCGGTTGTCCTCTGCGGAGGAGTGTCACGCCGTGAGATCGTCGTGTCCTGCGTGACACAAAGGTCGCAGAGGACAGGACGCGGCGGGACGCTCAGCGGCGGAGCAGCTCGGTCCCGGTGAGGCCAAACCCGGCGAGGTACTTGCGCAGGCGGTCGCTGTCGTTCGGGCTGCCCCGTCGGGCGCGGCTCTGGGCGAACAAGACGCGCCCGGCGGCGGCGAGGCTCGGGGACTCCCGCACCACCCGCAGCACCTCGGCGAGCTGCACCTGGTCGAAGCGGTCCAGCGCGTCCCAGGCCACGTCGCCGAGGAGCTCCCGGCCCAGGCGATCTCCGTCGTGGATGGGGCTGGCCGTGGGCGACCAGGCCCGGCGCAGGCGGATCAGCTCACGCTCGACGTCCT
>JBEAVX010000269.1:0-3981 GCA_041160755.1 Pseudomonadota bacterium | reverse complement strand
CCTTCTGGATGAGCTGGTGATCGTGGGCGCGGTTGTCGTCGAGCCAGAACACGGTCGTCGCGCCGGTCGCCCGGGCGCGGCGCACGGCGAGCTTCACCCAGTCACGGACGGGGAGGTCGCGGGTCTGGCAGGAGCGGAAGATGTCGCCTTGGGACACAGGCTGCTCCATGAGCACCACGCCCGTCGTCTCGTCCACAACCCGCACAGTCCCGGGGGCCGACGCGATGAACGTCTTGTCGTGGGAGCCGTACTCCTCGGCCTTCTGGGCCATGAGGCCGACGTTGGGGACGGTGCCCATGGTCGCCGGGTCGTAGGCGCCGTTGGTGCGGCAGTCGTCAAACACGGCCTGGTAGATCCCGGCGTAGCAGCGGTCGGGCACGAGCGCCTTCGTGTCGTGCAGCTTGCCGTCGGGGCCCCACATCTTGCCCGAGTCGCGGACGACGACGGGCATCGAGGCGTCGATGATCACGTCGTTGGGCACATGCAGGTTGGTGATGCCTTTGTCGGAGTCGACCATCGCCAAGGCCGGGCGGGCGGCGTAGGTGGCGTGGAGGTCGGCCTCGATCTCGGCGCGCTTCTCGGGCGCGAGCTTGCCCAGGCGCGCGATGAGGTCGCCGAGGCCGTTGTTGGGGTTCACGCCCAGCTCCGCGAAGGTGGCGGCGTGCTTCTCAAACACGTCCGCGAAGAAGACCGTGACCGCGCACCCGAAGAGCACGGGATCGCTGACCTTCATCATCGTCGCCTTGAGGTGCAGCGAGAGCAGGAGGCCCTTGTCTTTGGCGTCCTGAATCTCGGCGGCGTAGAAGGCGCGCAGGGCGGCGACGTTCATCACCGAGCTGTCGAGGATCTCCCCGGCCGTCACGGACACGCCCTTCTTGAGCACGGTGACCGCGCCGTCCGCCGCGTGGTGCTCGTAGCGGACCTTCGTGGCCGCGCCGACGGTGACCGAGCGCTCGCTGCCGAAGAAGTCGCCGCTCTGCATGTGGGCGACCTCGGACCGGCTCTCGGAGGACCACTTGCCGAGGCGGTGGGGGTTCTTCTTGGAGAAGCTCTTGACCGAGGGCGGGCAGCGGCGGTCGGAGTTGCCCTCCCGCAGCACGGGGTTCACCGCGCTGCCCAAGACCTTGGCGTAGCGGGCGGCGGCGTCGCGCTCCGCGTCCGTCGCCGGGGCCTCGGGGTAATCCGGCACGTCGTAGCCCTGGCCTTGAAGCTCGCGGATGGCCTCCTTGAGCTGGGGGATCGACGCCGAGATGTTCGGCAGCTTGATGATGTTCGCCTCGGGGCGCAGGGTCAGCGCGCCCATCCAGGCGAGGTGGTCGGCGACCTGTTGTTCGGGGCGCAGGCGCTCGGGGAAGGTGGAGAGGATCCGCCCGGACAAGGAGATGTCGCGGGTCTCGACGCTCACGCCGTTGCCGTGGGTGAACGCGGAGATGATGGGCAGCAGCGAGTAGGTCGCCAAGGCGGGCGCCTCGTCGATCTCGGTCCAGATGATGGTCGCAGTGGTCATAGGACTCCCGAGGTGCTCTCGTAGGTGGAGCGCCGAGCAGCGTCCTTGCTAGCACGAAAACGCGCGCCGCGCTCGCTCAGGACGCCTCCGGCATCCCGTCGAGCCAGGCGCCTACGAGCCTCTGGAGCGGACCGGCCTGGGCCTCGACGGCGGCGAGGTCGGCGAAGGTGATCATCGCCCGGTCGGGCCCCTGCCAGCGCAAAAGACCCGCCGGGTCGTCTGGACGCGGCGCGTCGGGCTGGGGCTTGGCGCCACGATGCAGCACGAGCTGCGGCGCGCAGGGCCCCTTCGGCCCGACGACGCGGAAGGTGGCGAACCAGTCCCGGTGACGGAAGCTCCCGGCGTTCCACTTGATGCCCTCGGACACGCGTGGATCGGCGCCGAGCACGAGCTGGCGCACGGCGGCGATCACCTCCGCCTGGGGGTGGTTCAGGCCGGTGAGCCAGGCGTCTACGAGGGGGTCGGTGGGCATGGGCGGCTCGGGGTGCGGGCGGCACAACGTAGCCCGTCCCGCGCGGCGTCCACACCCCCGGCCCCGCTCGGGTCCGCGTCAGCGGCGCAGCGCGGCCCAGGTGAGCTGCGGCGAGTGACCGTTCAGACGCACCATCCGCACCCACAACAGCGTCATGTGCTCCAGGTGCAGCGCCTGGACGAGACCGCCGACGTCCAGAGGCTCAAACCCGCAGTCCGTGATGAGCTGCGCCACACGCTGCTTCGCGGCGCCGTCATCACCACAATAGAACATCGCGGGCTTGACGTTGTAGGCGGGGAAGGTGGGGTTCTCCAGGTTCTCAAACCCGTAGATCGTGAACGCCTTGACCACGCTCGCCTTGGGCGCGAGGGCCTGCAGCGCCTCGCTGCCCGACCGCTCGCTCTTGAGGCCGTGGGTGAGCCCGGGCCCGACGGGGTTGGTGCAGTCCACGAGGATCTTGCCCGCGAGGGCGTCGGCGAGGGGACCCACCACAGACGTGGCCGCCGAGAACGGCGTCGCCAAGAACACGAGCTCCGCCGCGCGCACGGCCTCCTCCATCGGGAGCGACGACAGGCGGTTTGATCGCGCCAGCGCCGCGCTCAGCGTCGCGGACCCCTCTTTGTTCTCGGCGAGCACGACGTGATGCCCGGCCTCAGCGAGACGCGCGGCGAGGGCCCCGCCGACCTGACCGGCGCCGACAAAGGTGATGTTCATGTGCGCTCCTGTGTTGAATGAAGGGACAAGCGCACCAGAGCGCGGGCCGTGTCGCCCTGAACAGGCTCGGCGAGCGCCCGGGCGACCAGACTCAGGGGGACTTCGGCCCCACCTGCGGGGCCTCGATCCAGGCGGGCTTCTGCTCGATCCAGAGGTTCTTGATGACCGCTCGATCCAGCGGCGGATCAAACAGGCCTGCGGAGACCATGATCCGTGATCCCTCGACCGGGCGTTTCGCCAGCCGACTGCCGCACCGCGCGCAGAAGCCGCGCTCGTTGGCCGGAGACGAGTGAACCCAGACGATGTGCTCCTCCCCCTCCCAACGCACCGACGCGCGGTCGGCGGCGAGCAAGGCGAAATAGTTTCCGTGTAGCTTCTGACAGTCTACACAGTGGCAGGCGATGACCCCCACGCTCTCTTGGGGCATCGTCACCCGCACCTGACCACAATGGCAGGCGCCAACGAGCTCGTTCATCACGTCTCCCAGAGGTGGATCGTCGCGGTCAAGCCGCGCCGCGCGCCGATGGCGACAGGGGTTCCGTTCAAGAGGCTCATCGTGTTCGCTCCGTTGGGCGTGGACCGCTCGACCTTTTGCCCAAGGAGTATGGCGCGTCCGCAGCTTGCAGACAATAAGAACAAGCTCAAGTCATCCTTGCACGGAATGCAAGGATGCGGGGGCGAGGAGCAGCGCCCAGGCCAGGGCCGCTCACACCACCACGCCCCGCTCCCAGAGGGTGAGCGCGACGTCTTCACCCAGGCTGTCTTCGAGGCCGGGGCCCTCGGCGGGCAGCGGGGGCGCCTCACAGCTCAACACGAGGACGCGGCCCTCGTCGGCGCAGCGTTTGAGCAGGCGGCGGGCCTCGACGGGCCCCAGCCCTTCAGCGCCGACACAGAGCACGAGGCGCTGGAGCGGGCTGAGGTCTGGCGCGGTGGTCGCCGGGACCACCCGTGTCGGCACACCGACCCCGGTGATCAGCCGGGCCACGGCCGCCACGACGGCCCCGGCGTAGGGGCCCGCGACGGTGAGCCAAGGCCAGCCGTCCTCGGGGCGCGCCTGGTCAAACCACGTCTGGGCGCCCGCCGGGAGCGGCCCTTCGGGGAGAAGCGGCGGAAGACCGGCCGCGCGGAGCAGCGCGACCCGATCCGCCGCGACACGACAGGCGCAGAGCTCCAGACCACCGGCCAAGAACCCGCTCCCCGAGCACATGGGGCAGCTCCCGACGCAGGGGCAAGGCGCGAAGCCCTCGCCCACCCAGCCCGCGCCGCCGCAGCGGGGGCAGCCTTGGGC
>JBEAVX010000218.1:0-5852 GCA_041160755.1 Pseudomonadota bacterium | reverse complement strand
GCGATGGCCAGCCTGCTCGCCGAGGCCCTGGAGCTCGCGCCCACCGGCCTGAGCCTCCTGCTCACCGGCGAGCCGGGTGTGGGCAAAGAGGTGCTCGCCCGGGCGATCCACACCCTGAGCGGCCGCGCGGGCCCCTTCGTCGCCGTAGACCTGGGCGCGATCCCCGAGGGCCTCGCCGAGAGTGAGCTCTTTGGCCACCGCAAAGGCGCGTTCACCGGCGCCGACCGCAGCCGCCCCGGGGCCTTCCGCGCCGCTGAGGGGGGCACCCTGTTTCTGGATGAGCTGGGCAACCTGCCGCTGGCGCTGCAGGCGAAGCTCCTGCGGGCCCTCCAAGCCCGAGAGGTCTCGCCTGTGGGCGAGGACCGCCCGGTGAAGGTGGACGTGCGGGTGCTCTCGGCGACGAACGCCGATCTGCCGTGGATGGTGGCCCGGGGCTTGTTTCGCGCCGACCTCCTGGGGCGCCTCGACGAGGCCCGGCTCACCCTGCCGCCCCTGCGGGAGCGCGGCGAGGACATCCTCCGCCTGGGCCGTGTGCTGCACGTCGCCGCCCGAGGGGGCCCCGCGCCGGAGCCGTGGATCACCCCAGAGGCCGCCCGGGCGCTCACGGCCTGGCGCTGGCCGGGCAACGTGCGGGAGCTGCAGAGCCTCATGCGGTACGCCGCCGCCGTCTGCCCGCCGGGCGCCCCGGTGAACCCGACGCACCTCGGCCCCCTCTCGCCCAGCGCCCGGCGCCCCACGCCGCTGTTCACCACGGGCCCCGCCGAGGCCGATCCCGCCCTCGACGCCCTGATCCACGGGGCGAGCCGCCTGCGGGTGCCGCCCCTGCGTGAGCGTGGCCCGAGCGCCGTCCGGGCGGCGATCCTGTGGCTCTTGCATGGCCGGGGCGTCACCGCCGAGGCCCTGGCGGACCTAGAGCGGCGCCCGTGGTGGGGCGGCTGGCCCGAGCTGCACGCGGCGATGGCCGCCCTGCGCGCGGTGGAGGCCGACTGTGTGACGATCGAGACCGTGCGCCGTCACCTGCCGGGCGTGGCTGAAGAGGCGAAGGCGCCGATCGTGCTCTTGGTCTCCCCGGCCCTTGAGCCCGACGGTCGGGTCGGCGGCCTGCGCCGGGATCTCTCCGCCGTCTCCGTGCTCTTGGGCCGGGCGCGGTCCTTCGGTGAGCTGCACAGCGCCGCCCAGCGCGGCGACCGCCGGGCGTCTCTGTGGCGAGAGACCGTGCTCCGCCTCAGCCCCCAGGGCGAGCCCGCCTGCGTCGAGATCGGCTGGCAGCGCCGCTTGAGCCGGGCCCAGGCGCTCCTCACCCGAGACGCCCAGGGCCTCGTCGTGAGCGCCTTGCCCGAGGTCGCCGCCGCGCTGTACGCCGCGCCGCTCCTGCCGAACGCCCCGCTGCGCCGCGTCACCCCCGAGGCGCCCGCCTCCCTCGGCGCCGGGGGAGAGCTGCGCCTCGTAGACCCCACCGGCGAGCTCCTCGTGCAGCTCTTTGTGCTCTTGGGCCCCTTGGCCTTGGTCGAGCGCGGCGCCGAGGCCCTCACCCGGGCCGAGGCTGTCTCCGCCGCCGGGGCCCTCACCCGAGGCGAAGGGGCGCCCGCCGCCGACGCCGCCCTCTCCTCCCCGGCCTCCCCGGCCTCCGCCGCGCCGGAGCCCCCGGTGATGCGGGTGTTTGTGTGTGAAGCGGGCGAGCGCGCCGCGCTGAACCACCTGCTCGTGAGCTTCGAGGGCGGCTCGCTCAAGGACCACGTCACCGCCGCCACCCAGACCTGGGCGGCGCTGCCCAGCCTCAAGCGCCTGCGCGAGTTCCTCGCCGACGCCCCGCGCCTCTCCCAGTACCTCAGCCGACTGTACGCCATGGAGGAGAACGCCGCCCTGCGCGACGGGCTGCGGGAGGCCCTCGCCGCGCGCTGGGACGGAGACGAGCGCCTCAAGCGCCTGCCCAAAGGGGTGCGAGACGCCTTGGGGCGGTGACCGCTCAGCGCAGACAGACCCGCACGTCGTCGATGCCGAAGCTCTCGTCCCCGGCGTCTTGGTTCAACGCGGACGTGGCGCTCACGGTGATCGTGTCGGCGCTGTGGGCCACCGTCGCGCTGAGCTCGTGGCGCTCGTCGTAGCTGCCCTCGTAGCCACGGTTCCAGCCGCAGATCTCGGCGCCGTCGTAGTAGTAGAGCCCCTCGCTCCAGAAGTTGACGCCGTCCACGGCGGCGCTGGCCGTCTCGCCGTCCCAGGAGTCGAGCTTGATGTAAGCCAAGGAGACCAGGGCCTCGGTGTGGGGGTAGGCCGAGACGTCCCAGGTGGCGGTGATCGTGCCCCCGGCGATGATGCCGTAGCCGCCGAGGATGGTCGAGAACGCGCCGCAGCTGTACGTCGTCGTGAGGCTCCAGGCGCTTGACGCCCCGGACTCGAAGTCCTCGTTCACCACGACGGCGCAGCCCTCGTCCATGTCGCACTCGATGACGCTCACCACGCCGTCGTGCTCGACGCTGTAGTCGCCGCTCGGCGCGCTGGGCTGGTCGGCGAGGATGTCCGCGCAGCTCGACGCGGCGCAGGAGAGGCCGCTGCCCAGCACGCCGTCGTCGATGGACCCGTCACAGTCGTTGTCGAGGCCGTCGCAGGCCTCGGCGGCGCCGGGGTTGACGCCAGACGCGCCGTCGTCGCAGTCGGTCTTGTCGGCGACGGCGCCGCTGGGGGCCTCACACGCCCGGCTCAGCGCGCCGGGGTCGCCGTAGCCGTCGTTGTCGTCGTCGGCGTAGAAGCTCCCCGCGTCGGCGGCGTCGGGCTCGTCGATGGACCCATCACAGTCGTTGTCGGCGTCGTCACAGACCTCCACCCCGTCGGGGCTCACCGCGCCGTCGCCGTCGTCGCAGTCCGTCGCCCCGGCGACGTAGCCCGTGGGGGCCTCGCAGGCCGCGAGGGCGTAGTCCGCGTCGCCAAACCCGTCGCCGTCGCGGTCGGCGTAGTAGGTGGCGGCGTCGGCGGCGCTGTCCTCGTCCGTGGCGCCGTCGCAGTCGTTGTCGAGGCCGTCGCAGAGCTCCGTCGCGTCGGGGTTCACCGCGCCGTCGCCGTCGTCGCAGTCCAGAGCGCGCTCGGCGTAGCCCTCGGGGCGCTCGCAGGTGGAGAGCGGGAAGTCGGGGTCGCCGAAGCCGTCGCCGTCGGTGTCGGCGTAGACGGTCTGGGCGTCGGCAGAGTCGGCCCCGTCGGTGAGCCCGTCGCAGTTGTTGTCGATCCCGTCGCAGACCTCGGTGGCGTCGGGGTTCACCGCGCCGTTCGTGTCGTCGCACTCTTGGCAGGCGGCGAAGCCGTCGCCGTCGTTGTCGGCGAAGCCCGTGGATCCGTCACAGTTGTAGTCGTTCGGGTCGGCGCAGTCAGACTCTTCAGCGCCGGGGTTGTAGCGGGGGTCGGCGTCGTCACAGTCGCCGTCTTGGCTCACCGCGCCTTCGGGGGCCTCGCAGGCCAAGGTGGGCGTCCCGGCGCCATAGCCGTCGCCGTCGGTGTCCGTCGTCCAGGCCGTCGCGTCGGTGGCGTCGTCGTCTACGGCGCCGTCACAGTCGTTGTCGACGCCGTCGCAGCGCTCCTCGGCGGCGGGGCTCACCGTGGGGTCAGCGTCGTCGCAGTCCTCTCCGGCGGGGGAGCCGTCGCCGTCCTCGTCAACGAGGACCTCGCCGCTGTCTCCCGGAGGCAGGCTCTCGGGCGTGGTCTTGTCGTCCTCTGTGCGACAGGCCGCGAGCGAGAGCAGAGCGAGGAGGAGGAGGGGGCGTGACATCGTGGGCCGTCCTGGCGGGGGTGCGCCTTTAGGATAGCCCAGGAAAACCCTGGTTGCCCGTCAGATGTCGGCGCAAGCGATGGTGTAGTACCCGCCGCCGATGAAGCTGAAGCCGTCGGGGCAGACGTCTCCGGGGTTGTCCATGTCGTCGATGTGAACGCCGTTCACGTCGTCGTTCAGGAGGAGCACGTTGCCCGGCTCGCCCCCTTCGCAGGCCACGTTCTGGTAGCCGCCGCCGAGATACGTCCAGCCCTCGGGGCAGACCTCCCCCTCATTGTCCAGCTCATCCATGTGCACGAGGTCTTTGTTCTTGTTCAGGGTGCCGATGGCCCCGCCGCCGTCCTTCGCGCAGACCTGGGTGTAGTAGCCGCCGCCGACGTGCGCCCAGCCCTCGGGGCAGACCTCGGCGACATCCGCCATGTCGTCGTAGTGCACGCCGTCTGTGTTGTTGTTGAGGTAGGCGGCGGCCCAGCGCGGCGGGGCCTGGCAGGCCTGGGTGTAGCTGCCGCCGCCGAGGTGGGTCCAGCCCTCGGGGCAGACCTCGCCCGGGTGGGGAAGGTCGCCGTAGTGGTTGCCGCTCGTGTCTTGGTCGAGGTAGACCGGCGGCCCCTCGTTCCCGGCTTTGTGGCAGGCCACGCTGTTGTAGCCGCCGCCGACGTACTCCCAGCCCTCGGGGCAGACCTCCCCCTCTTGGTCAAACGTGGAGTAATGGTCACCGTCTACAGACTCGTCGATCAGCGCCACCACGCCGGGCTTCCCGCTGGTGCAGGCCACGGTGTTGTAGCCGCCGCCGAGGTGGGTCCAACCCTCGGGGCAGACGTCGCCGGGGTGGGCGAGGTCTGTGTAGTGCCGCCCCTGCACGTCGTTGTTGAGGTAGGCCACGGCGTTCGGCACGTCGGGCAGGGACGGGATCACCGAGCCGCCGTCGCCGGTGTCGTCGCCGAAGAGGCCGTCCCGATCGCCCTCCTTGCCGGGCCGACCGCAGGCCAAAGAGAGCGCGAAGGTGACCACGACGAGGGCGGGGGTGAGGCGCATGGGGAGGCTCCGAGAGAGCGCAGGGTCTATTCCGCGCGCGGAGCGCTGGCCAGCGTCGTCACCCCTGCCGGGGTCGTGTGCAACTTTGGGGACCGCTGAGATACATTCCAGCGCGCTCCTTCGCCGAGGTGACCCGTGCCTGTCCCCCCAACACACCGCGCTGGCCAACCCCCCGCCGCCGGGGCCTTCACCACCGAGCTCTCTGTGCGGTTTCCCGACGTCGACGCCGCCGGGATCGTGTACTTCGCCAAGGCGTTTGATTACGCCCACCTCGCCTGGGAGGAGCTGCTCAGCGCCGGGGGGCTGCCGCTGCATGAGGCCATCCCCGGGCGCCCGTGGATCCTGCCGCTCATCCACGCCGAGGCCGATTATCGGCGTCCGATGCGGTTTGGAGAGCGCCTGCGGGTGGAGGCGAGCCTCACCGACGTCGGGGCGTCCACGATCACGCTGCGCTACGCGGTGCGGGGCGCCGAGGGGGAGCTTCGCGCGAGCGTCACCCTGGTTCATTGCGCCGTCGACAAGGCGACCACCCGGCGCATCCCCTTGCCCGAGGAGGTCCTCGCGGTGCTGGGGCGCGCGGGGCTCAGCCTCCCGGCGTCGCCATGACCGGGCTCCTGCTCACGCTCGGCCCTTGGGCGGTCTGGGGCTGTGTGGGTCGTCCCGAGGCCACGCCCGCCGTGGTCGCGCCCGCCGTGGACACGCCGGCCGTGGTCGCGCCCGCGCCGAGCGCTCCCGGCGAGGACGGGGACTGGGCGAGCCTCGGGCTCGACGCGTTGGGGGTGTCCAACCTCAGCGGCGCGCTGGGAGAGGCGCGGTTTGAGGTGCGGGACGCGGACCATCACCGCTTCCCCGAGACGCTCAACGCGCAGCTTGCGCCCCTGGGCTGGACCTTGACCCAGGAGCAACGAAAGGAGGACATGCGCGTCTGGACCTTCACCCGAGGGGACCAGCGCTGGGAGATCGGGCTCTTGCGCCTGCCGGGGATGCCCAACGCCCGGGGCAGCGCGACCTGGGCGACGAGCGCCGTGTTGCCCACCTGGGCCGCGCTCAACCCTCCGCCCGC
>JBEAVX010000182.1:0-8122 GCA_041160755.1 Pseudomonadota bacterium | reverse complement strand
CCCCGGCTCCCCGAAGCCTCACCCCAGGTAAATCCCAGTGACGTAGTCCTCGACCATCCGGTGCGTGTTGAACACCGGCAGACAGGTGATGATCGACCGCCGCATCTTCTCCACCCAGCCGCGCGGGATCCCCTGCTCATCGCGCCGGAAGAACAACGGCCGCAGCTCATGTTCCAGGATCTGGTACAGAGACTCCGCGTCGGCGGCGTCCTGCTCCTCCACCGTGGCGTACTCCCGCGCCTCGCCGATGGCCCAGCCGTTCGTGCCGTCGTAGGCCTCAGGCCACCAGCCATCGAGGATCGAGGCGTTCAGCACGCCGTTGAGGGCGGCTTTCTGCCCGGAGGTGCCCGAGGCCTCACGCGGACGGCGGGGGGTGTTCAGCCACACGTCGCAGCCTTGGGTGAGGGCGCGGCCCAGGATCATGTCGTACTCCTCCAAGAAGATCACCCGGTCGCGGAAGCGGCCGTCGCGGGTGAAGCGGAGGATCTCGCCGAGGAGGGCCTGGCCGTGGAGGTCTTGGGGGTGGGCCTTGCCCGAGACGAGCAGGCGCACGGGCATGTCGTGGTCGAGCAGGGCTTCGAGGCGGTCGGGCTCGGTGAAGAGGAGGTTCGCGCGTTTGTAGGGGGCGAAGCGCCGGGCGAAGCCCAAGGTGAGCGCGCCCGTGTCGAGGTGCGCGCCGCGGCAGCGGGTCGAGACGAGCTGGGCCAGGCGGGCCTTCTGGGCGTTGTGGACCGACCAGAGGTCCTCGTCGGAGACGGCGCTGAAGGACTCCTCCCAATAGGCGAGGTCGCTCAGGCGGCGGCGCCAGCCGGGCAGGCGGTCGTCAAACAGCGTGCGCAGCTCGGGGCCCATCCAGAACAAGGGGTGCACGCCGTTGGTGACGTGGCCGATGGGCACCTGGGCGGTGTCGAGGACGAGGGGGAAGAGGTCCTTCCACATCTCCCGGCTCACGGCGCCGTGCAGGGCCGAGACGCCGTTCGTGGACCGGCTGAGCTTGAGGGCGAGCACGGTCATACACAGAGGCTCGTGGATGTCGGTGGGGCGCACGCGGCCCATGTCCATGATGGTGCCTTGGGGCCAGCCGAGCTTCTCGCGGTAGCCGCCCAGGGCCTCCTCGACGGTGTAGTACGAGAAGCGGTCGTGGCCCGCGGGCACCGGGGTGTGGGTGGTGAAGACCACCTGGCGCTTGACGGCCTCGGCGGCGGCGCCCAAGGGCTCGCCTTGGAGCACCCGCTCACGCAACAGCTCGACCGGGGCGAAGGCGCAGTGGCCCTCGTTGAGGTGGAACACCGCCGGGCGCAGGCCCATGGCGCGGATCGCGCGAACGCCGCCGATGCCCAGCAGCACCTCTTGGGCGACGCGGGTGCGGCCGTCGCCGCCGTAGAGCTGCTGGGTGAAGAAGCGGTGATCGAAGGGGTTGCCCTCGTGGTCGGCGTCGAGGAGCAAGAGGCGCACCCGGCCCACGTCGAGCTGAAACACCTGGGCGGTGTAGCTGTGGTTGCCGTGGGGCACCTCGATCCGCAGAGGGGTGCCGTCGTCGTTGAGCACCTGGCGCACGGGCAGGCGGTTGAAGTCGGCCTTGGGGAAGGCCGTGACCTGATCACCGTCATCAATGAGCTGACGAAAGTAGCCCTGGCGGTAGAGCAGGCCGACGCCGACGAGCTCAAGGCCAAGGTCTGAGGCCGAGCGCACATGGTCCCCGGCGAGCACGCCGAGGCCGCCGGAGTAGATGCGCAGGCTCTCGTGCAGGCCAAACTCCATGGAGAGATAGGCCACGCCGCCGACGCCGCCGGGGGCGAGGGTCGGGGCGTGGGTCTGGGCCCAGGTGTTCGTCGTGTGGAGGTAGGCCTCAAAACGGATGAAGATCGAGCGCACCTGGGCGACGAAGGCGGCGTCTTCAGCCAAGGCGTTGAGGCGGTCAAAGCCCAGGTCTTGCAGCAAGGCCACGGGGTTGTGCCGCACACGCTCCCAGCCCAGCGGGTCGAGGCCGCCAAAGAGCGCCGTGGCCTCCGCGTCCCAGCTCCACCAGAGGTTGAAGGCGAGGTCGCCGAGGGGGGCGAGGGCCTCGGGCAGCGTCGGCAGGCGGTCCTTGAGGTCGATGAAGCGCATAGGGGGTCTCCTTGGACCGGCATGGACCGGCTCGGGCGGGAATCGGCACAGCTCCGACACCCAGCCGGAGCTGCGACGGGCGCGCGGGGATCAACTCTGGTATATCTGAGGCGCCCCCTGGAGCTTCTATGGCTCAGCTCATCGGCGAAAGCATCGGCAGGGTTGATGGACCCGCGAAGGTCAGCGGCCGCGCGCTCTATGTCGACGATCTGCACGTCCCTGGCTGCTATTACGGCGCCACGGTGCGCTCGATCCACGCCCACGCGCTCATCCGCGGCATCACCCTGAACCTCGACTACGACTGGTCCGACGTCGTCGTCGTCACCTCCGTCGACATCCCCGGCGAGAACGTCATCGCCTTGATGACCGACGACCAGCCCGCCTTGGCCGAGCAGGTCGTGCGCCACGTCACCGAGCCCATCGCGCTCGTCGCCGCGCCCACCCGGGAGAAGGCCCTGGAGGCCGCGCGCAACGTGCGCGTCGAGTACCAGCCGCTCCCCGCGCTCATCGACATGACCCGCTCCCAAGGCGAAGATCCGCGCATCTTTGGCCGGGACAACGTCTTCAAGAAGCTGGAGCTGCGGCTCGGCGACGTGAAGGCCGTCAAGGGCGGCGTGCTCATCGAGGGCGAGTACAACGTCGGCCACCAGGAGCAGCTCTACATCGAGCCCCAGGGCGTGCTCGCCGTGCCCCGGGACGACGGCGGGGTCACGATCCTCGGCTCGTTGCAGTGCCCCTATTACGTCGTGAAGGCGCTCACCCGGGTGCTCGGCCACGACAAGCTCAACGTGGTGCAGGCCGCCACGGGCGGCGGCTTCGGCGGCAAAGAGGAGTACCCCTCGATGCTCTCCGCCCACGCCGCGCTCTTGGCCCTGCGCGCCGGGCGTCCAGTCAAGATGGTCTACCGCCGCGACGAGGACCTGCGCGCCACGACCAAACGGCACCCGGCCCGGGTGAAGCTCCGCACCCGCGTCGATGAGTCGGGCCGCCTGCTCTCCCTCGACGCTGACGTGCTCATGGACGGCGGCGCCTACAACACGCTCTCCCCGGTCGTGATCTCCCGGGCCGCCCTGCATGTGAGCGGGCCGTACCGCTGGGAGACGGCCCATGTGCGCGCCGCCGTCGTCGCCACGCACACCCCGCCGAACGGCGCGTTTCGTGGCTTCGGCGCCCCCCAGGCGATGTTCGCCGTCGAGCGCCACCTGGACCTGATCGCCCGCACGCTCTCCATCGACCCCGTCGAGCTGCGCCGGATGAACCTCCTGCGGGAAGGTGACCTCACCGTCACCGGCCAGGTCGTGAAGGCGCCGGGCGGACTCCTCGCCTTAGACCAGGCCCTCGCGGCGGCGGACGCCCCGCTCCCGCCGCTCTCGCCGATCCCCGGCGGCGGCGGAGACGCGGCGCGGCGCCTGCCGGGCCGTGGGGTCTCCGTGGTGTTTCATGGCTGCGGCTTCACCGGCAACGGCGAGGCGAAGATCAAGTCCTCGGTGATCCTGGAGCTCCAAGGCGAGCGGGTGCGGGTGCTCACGGGCTCCACCGACATCGGCCAAGGAACCGACACGATCTTCCCGCAGATTGTGGCGTCGATCCTCGACATCCCGCTCTCGTGGGTCGAGATGGCGCCCCACGACACCGCCCTCGTGCCCGACTCTGGGCCCACGGTGGCGTCCCGCACGGCGATGGTCGTGGGCGGGGTCGTCGACGCCGCCGCCCGCAAGCTGCACGCCGCGCTCCA
Source organism: Pseudomonadota bacterium (assembly GCA_041160755.1). Taxonomy (GTDB): domain Bacteria; phylum Myxococcota_A; class UBA796; order UBA796; family CAJQPC01; genus JADKFE01. The sequence goes on along the minus strand of JBEAVX010000182.1, from coordinate 4,278 downwards.
GGCCGAGGCCAAACGCCCGGGCCCCTTCGCGGAGCTCGCCCGCGCCCGCCGCGTGCGCACGCCCCTGCGGGTCGAGGCCCAGCACCAGCCCGACCCAACCCTGCGCTGGGACGACGAGCGCTACATCGGCGACGCCTACCCCACCTACGCCTGGATGGCGACGGTGGTGGACCTCGCCGTAGACATCGACACCGGCGAGGTCACCTACCGGCGGCTGATCACGGCGACGGACATCGGCTTCGCCCTGAACCCGGTGCTCGCGTCAGGGCAGATCGAGGGCGGCGCGCTCCAGGCGCTCGGCTGGGCCACCTTTGAGGAGGTCGTCACCGACGGCAAGGGCCTGATGCTCAACGATCGGCTCACGAACTACATCATCCCCACGGCGGCCGACGCCCCGGAGATGGTCACCTTGCTGATTCAGAACCCCTACGCCGGGGGCCCCTTCGGCGCGAAGGGCCTGGGCGAGATCCCCATGGACGGCCCGGCGGCGGCGGTGGCCCAGGCCATCGAGGCCGCCACGGGCGCGGTGCTGAACCGCCTGCCGATGACCCCTGAGCGTGTGCTGGAGGCCACCCCATGAAGCTCTCCTTCGTCGTGAACGGCGCGGCCCGAGAGGTCGAGGTCCGCCCGATGGCCCGGCTGCTCGACGTGCTGCGCGAAGACCTGCGCCTCACCGGCGCCAAGGAGGGCTGCGGTGAGGGCGAGTGCGGCGCCTGCACCGTGCTGATCGACGGCAAGGCGGCCTGCGCGTGCATCGTCCCGGCGGTCCAGGCCCACGGCGCCACGGTGCAGACGGTGGAGGGCCTCGCCGACGACCAACGCCTCGCGCGGCTGCAAGACAGCTTCGTGCGCTGCGGCGCCGCCCAGTGCGGCATCTGCACGCCCGGGTTCTTGATGACCGCCGCCGAGCTCTGCCAGCGGAGTCAGGCGCTCAGCCGCGCCGAGGTGCGCGACGCCGTGGCCGGGAACCTCTGCCGCTGCACGGGCTACCAGAAGATCATCGACGCCGTCGAGGAGGCGCTCTGTGCTGACCAGCCACGCTGAAGTGCTCTCCCCGCGCACGCTGACCGAGGCCCTCGCCGCCAAGGCGAGCCACCCGGAGACGGTGGCCTTGGCCGGGGGCACCGACCTCATGGTGCTCATCGAGGCGAACAAGCTCGACCCCAGCCGGGTGCTGAACCTCTGGGGCGTGCCCGAGCTTCGTGGTTTAGACGCCCAAGACGGCTGGATCCGCCTCGGCGCGCTCACGACCTGGACCGAGCTCATTCAGTCGCCGCTCCTCGCCGAGCACGCCCCGGCCTTGGTCGAGGCCGCGCGCACCTGCGGCGCCGTCCAGATCCGCAACCGGGGCACCTTGGGCGGAAACCTGGCGAACGCCTCCCCCGCCGGGGACAGCCTGCCGCCGCTGTTGGCCTTAGACGCCGTGGTCGAGCTGGGCTCCGCCCGCCGGGGCCTGCGCCGCGTGCCGATCGAGCGCTTCTTTCTGGGCTACCGCAAGACGGCCTTGGAGCGCGACGAGCTGATCACCGCGATCTACCTGCCCGCCCGGGTGGACGGCGACGAGACCTTCTTCCGGAAGGTCGGCACCCGCCGCGCGCAGTCGATCTCCAAGCTCTCGTTCTGCGGCCGGGTGCGCCGCCAAGGCGGTCAGGTCACCCTCGCCCGCCTCACCTTCGGCGCCTTGGGCCCCGTGCCCCTGCGGGCCCACACCGTCGAGGTCGCCTTGGAGGGCGGCCCGGTGCGGCCCCAGCTCGCCGAGCTTTTGCTCAACGACATCCGCCCCATCGCCGACGTGCGCTCGACGGCGGAGTATCGCCAGCGCGTCGCCGTGAACGTGCTGCGCGGGTGGCTGGAGTCGTTGGTGGGGTGAGGCGGCGGTCGCTCCGGCGGCCCGCGCGGGGCCCCCAGAGGCAGAGACCCCCCGCCACGGACAGGCCGGGGCGAGGGGCTCAGACGGGCCGGGTGAGGGCTACTTCTTCTCGCTGGACTCGCCGGGGCAGGCCTGGAACTCCAGGACGTACCAGTTGTTCGGGTTCGCCTTGGGGTTGGCGCAGTCGCCCTCCCACACCCAGGTGGCCCCGGCGCTGGTGATGGAGCTCACGCCGGAGGTCCAGCGGGACAGGCACTTCGTCGCCTCGGTGTCGGGGACCATGCCCGCCGTAGACGTCTCCCAGCCCGTCGCCGGGGTGGTCGCCGTGGCCAAGAAGCTGCCCTCGCCGGTGACAAACGCCACGTCGCCGTCGATGTAGACCGCCGAGATGAAGCCCGCCACGACGCCGCTGTTGTCCTTCGCCGCGAAGGCGAGGTGGTGGGTGCCGCCGGTGATGCTCTGGACCCAGCTCCCCACGTCCGACCAGCCGCTCGTCTCGCCGAGCTTGGTGCCGTCGAGGTAAGCCGTCACCGAGTCATCCCCCGCGGCGAGCACGCCGAGCTCGTACTTGCAGTCCTCGTCTACGGTGCCGTCGCCGTCGTTGTCGACACAGTCACCGCAGGACTCGGTGTCCATACAGTCGGCGGTGCCGTCGCCGTCGGTGTCGGAGAAGTCCTCATCAACGCGGCCGTCGCCGTCGTTGTCCTCGCCGTCACAGATCTCCTCGGCCGGGGGCGACTCGCAGACCTCAAACTCCAGCACCCACCAGTTCTCGCCGTACTTCGCCACGTCGCCGCAGTTGTCTTGCCACACCCACTCGGCGCCCGTCGCGATGAGGTCCGCCGGGCGACCGTTCCAGCGGCCGGGATCACAGCCCATGGCCGAGACTTCAGCGCTGAGGCCCGCCGTAGACGTCTCCCAGCCCGTGCCCGGGTCCACGGCGCTGCCGAGCCAGGAGCCGTCGCCGGTCTGGGAGAAGACCACGCCGTTGAGGCTCACCGAGGCCAAGAAGCCGGCGACGGCGCCGCCGACATCTTCAGCCTTCACGGCGACGTAGTGAACGCCCGTGGTGGTGAGGGACTGGGACCAGGTCTCCGTGGTGGACCAGCCGGTGTTGTCGCCGAGCAGCACGCCGTCCACGTAGACCTGGTAGTAGTCATCGGCGGTCATCATCATCGTGAGGTTCCACTTGCAGTCCTCGTCGATGGTGCCGTCGCCGTCGTTGTCGACGCAGTCGCACTCCTCGGCGTCGATCTCATCACAGATCCCGTCGCCGTCGCTGTCGCCCAGACCCTCGTCGATGAGGCCGTCGCCGTTGTTGTCGATGCCGTCGCACTCCTCGGCGTCGAGGCCGTCGCACAGGCCGTCCTCGTCTACGTCGCCTTGGCCCTCGTCGATCTCGCCGTCGCCGTCGTTGTCGATGCCGTCACAGGTCTCGTCGTCGAGGCCGTCACAGACGCCGTCCTCGTCGCTATCGGGCAGGCCCTCGTCGATGGCGCCGTCGGCGTCGTTGTCGAGGCCGTCACACAGCTCACAGTTGTCCTCGGTGGGCTCGGGCTCAACAGGGGCGCCCGTGCAGGCGATGAGGCCGGAGAGGCCCACGGTGAGCAGGAAGAGGCGGTTGGTCATGGGGGGAGGTTCCTCGTCTTGGGAGTTTGGGGCGCCGAGGGGCGCGGGGTGGATCAAAAGACCTGAAGGTTGTGTTTGCCGTTGGGGAGCAGCTTCGCGCCGCTGATCACGGCCAGGGCCGTCTCGCGGGCGTAGCCGTCGGTGACCTGGGGCACGCGGGGGGCGAAGACGGTGTTGTTCATGCCCAAGGGCCAGGCGCTCACGAAGTCGGCGATGGTGCCCTTGGAGACGCCGTTGGAGCGCAGGATGTGGTAGCCGCCGCTCAGGTCGCGCCAGAGGAGCCCGAAGGCCACGCCGTCCACGACGCCGTTGGCGACGACGCCCTCGATGAGGAAGTTGCCCGTGGGCACGTCGCCCTTGAGGGTGTATTGCTTGGTCACGATCTGGGTGGAGAAGTTGGGGATGTCCTTCACCGTCGTCCAGCTTGAGGCGCCGGCGGCGTCTTTGGTCTCGAAGGACAAGGTGGCGAGTCCGCTGCCGTCGTAGAAGGCGATGAGCTGCAGGGTGCCGTTGGGCAGGGCGCTGGAGCGGTTGGAGCTGAGGTCGTCGGTCTGGAAGGAGAGGGCCATGGTGTTGTCCTTGTGGAGCGTGGGGTTGTCCCGGCGAGCCGCCAGGGCTCGTGGCGCTCAGAAGTGCAACAGGCGTGCCAACACTCTAAGTCGGGGCAAGGCGGGGCCCAGACCCCGAACGCGCCGGTGAAGGGTCGGCGTAGGGGTCGGGCCCGTCATCTACGCGGGGCTGTGCAGGGCTGTGCAGGCGTGTGCAGGGGGGCGCTGTGC
>JBEAVX010000159.1:0-3531 GCA_041160755.1 Pseudomonadota bacterium | reverse complement strand
AGCCCCTGGGTGACCCCGCTGCCCGCCCACGCCGTCGCCGCCGGCTACCGCGCCTTCGTCGCCACGGCGCCCGGTCGGGCGATCCCGGCCTGGCCCGAGGCGGTGATGAATCGCTGGCCGCCGAGGCCTGACGGCCCGATCCTCATCGATCGACGCCACACCGTGAAGCAGCCGGAGACGAGCGCGCTCGGCCTGCACGACTACGCCTACGACGACATGCACGGCCTCTCCCGGGCGTTTGACCCCGCCCGCCGCGCGGGGGTGCCGCTGGTGCCCTTCACCGGGGAGATCACGCCGCTCCGCCTCGCCGGAGCGTCCGCGGTGTTCATCAACCTGCCCAGCGGCGACCGCCCTGGCTTTCGTTGGTCCGAGGTGCTCGCGCTGGACGCCTTCGTGCGCGCGGGCGGCGGCCTGATGCTCATCACCGACCACACCAACTGTTATTTTCACGGCGAGCTGCTCTCCCCCTTGGCCACCCGCCTCGGGCTCACCCTGCGCCCGGTGACCGCCGCCGACCGTGGCCCCGAGCGCACGCTCTCGCCGAGCACCGTCGCCTGGATACGCATCGTGACCGGGCCGTCGGACCACCCCGTGCTGCGGGGCGTCTCGGCGTTCGGGTTCATGACCGGCGGCAGCGCCTTCGGCGACGTGGCCCAGGGCTGGCGGGCGCTGGCGACCACGTCGCCGAGGGGCTGGGCGGACGAGTGGACGCCCCACCGGCGCGACGACAGCTCGGGGTTCACCGGCGATCTCAAGCTCGACCCCAGCCATGAGCGCCCAGAGGAGGTGCCGGTGCTGCTCGCCGCCGAGCGGGGCCGGGGCCGGGTGCTCGTCTTCGCCGACCAGAACGCGCTCGGCGCCACCTTGATCGGCTTTGAGGACGGCGCGCAGATGTTCTCAAACGCCTTGGCCTGGCTCACGGGCCGGGAGATCCCCTACACCTCACGCCAACCCGACACGGTCACGACGCTCACCGGCCCGCGCTATCTGTGCACGAGCGTCTCCGACTTCGCCTATCGGTCGCTCCAGCTTCATCTGGACCGTCTGAGCGCGGCCTCCTCGGTGGAGAGCTTCTGCACGGCCTGGGCGCCGACGGCTTCGACGTCGTTGTTGATCCTGCCCGAGTCCTGGCGGGACGATCTCCCCGAGCGCCTCGCCGCCGCCCGATCCGTCGTCGTCGTGCTCGATCCCGAGGACACGCAGGCGCCGCGCCTCGCCGCCGCCGTGGGCCTCACCCTCACCACGCCGGGCAGCCCCATCGCCGGGCTGCGGTGGCTCAAGGCCATGCCGGCCCCGGCGCTCCCCGTGCTCGCCGACCCGCCCGAGTTTGAGCCCCTGAGCCCCGCGCCCTGGGGCCTCAGCGCGGCCGAGGGCTGGGAGGTGCTCGCTGAGGACGGCGCCGGGCGGCCGGTGATCGTGCGTCGTGTGGACGGTGCGCGTGTCGTCATCGTGCTTCTGGACGCGACGCTCGTGCAGAACGGGCTCTTGGGCGGCGAGCGTGACCGCCCCCACAAGCGCCCGCCCGAGGGCCAGGCCGCGAGCCGGGTGGCCCTGCGGCTGATGAGCGCGCTCGTCGGGACCTGGCCCTGAGATCTGGGTGAGCGGAGCGTCTACGCCCCATCCCCCCTCGGCCGCTGGTGATTCAGCTCTTCCGTCGCGTCGTCCGTCCCCGACTCAAACGCCGCGGCGTTCTGCTCTCGCAGGCGCCGCACGCCCTCCTCGGGGCCCAACACCACCAGTCGGTCGCCCACCTTGAGCTTCTGGTTGGCGTCGATGTGACGGCGCACCAGGAGCCCGCTCGTGGGGTCGATGGCGCTCACGGCGAGCACGGTGAGGCCGAACCGCGCGGGCAAGGAGAGCACCTTGAGGCTGGTGCCCGCCAGCCGGGGGCCGATCTCCACGCTGGCCACCGTCTCACCCTCGGGCAGCTCGATGTAGCTCGTCTCACGCTCTTGGCCGGGGCTCACGCTGTCCACCCGCGCCAAGAGCGCGTCGCCGCGCAGCACCTCGTGGTAGTACGCGCCGACGATGTCGCGCTCGGTCACCACACCCAGAAGGCGCTCGTGCTCGTCCACCACGGGCAGCTCGTCCAATCCGACACGGTAAAACACCGGCAGACAGTCGGCCAGGGGCATCCGCAGGCGCAGGGCGGGCACGCGGGTGTTCGTGAGCTCGATGACCGTGCGGGTGTCTTCAGGGCGGGTGAACAGGGCGCGCACGTCCACCAGATCGATGGCGCCGATGTAGCGGCCCTCAGCGCTCACGGTGTACAGATGGCGCAGGCGCCGGGCCATGAACCGCCGCACGAGCTCCGGCGCCGTGGCCGACTCGACGATGGACTCCGCGCCCTCCCGCATCACGTCCTGCACGCGGACCTCTTGCATCACGAGCTCCTCGCGGCCTCGGTTGAGGCTCACGCCCCGGCGCAAGAGCGTCTCCTCATACAGTCCCGTGGGGCTCACCAGGCGGGAGGTGACCGTCGCGGTGACCAAGGCCAGCATGAGCGGCAGGATGATCTGGTAGTTCTGGGTCATCTCAAAGAGCATGAGGATGGCGGTGATCGGCGCCTGGGTCGTCGCCGCCAGGGCCGCGCCCATGCCCACGAGGCCATAGGCCCCGTGATCGGAGATGAGACGGGGCAGGCCCTTCATCAACAACAGCCCGTAGATCGCCCCGGTCGTGGCGCCCACGAACAGGGTAGGGGACAAGAGCCCGACGCCGGTGCGCGCGCCGAAGAACGCCGCGCTGGTGAGGCCCTTGGCGAAGAGCAGCACCAACAACAGCCAGATCGGCGGCGGGGTGCCCGAGAGCATCTCCCGGATGGCGCCGTTGCCGTTGCCGAGCACCTGGTGGAGCCCCAAGGCCGCGATGAGCCCGATGCCCAGGCCCATGACGCCGCCCCGGGCCCAGGCGGGCACCCGCATCGTCTGTATGGCGTCGGAGATATGAAACACCGTCGCCTTAAACCCGACGCTCACGAGGCCCACGACCACGCCCAAGCCCAGGTAGGTGAAGATCTCCACGGGGCTCTGCACGCTGAACGGCGGCAGCACCAGGGCGAGGCGGTCGCCCAGAAACGCCTGGCCCACGATCGTCCCGGCCACGGTGGCGGCGACGATGGGCGCGAACATGTCGGCGGCGAAGCTGCCGAGCAGGATCTCCATCGAGAAGAAGGCCGCGGCGATGGGCGTGTTGAACGAGGCCGCGATGCCCGCCGAGGCCCCGGCGGCGACGAGCACCCGCAGGCGCGAGGCGGGCACGTCGGCGAACTTGGCCAAGGTAGACGCCAAGGCCGCGCCGAGCTGCATGATCGGGCCCTCGCGGCCTCCGCCGCCGCCGGTGCCCAGGATCACGCTCGCCGCGGCGGCGGTGAGCAGGCTGTCCTTGAGGTTCATGCGCCCGCCGCGTAGGCTCACGCTCTCGACCACGTCGGCCACGCCCACGGGGCGGCCCTTGGTGACGAGCAGGCTCATCGTCAGGCTGGCGAAGAGGCCCCCGGCCGCCGGGGCCAGGAGCGCCCGCCAGAACGTC
>JBEAVX010000155.1:0-3923 GCA_041160755.1 Pseudomonadota bacterium | reverse complement strand
ACGAGGACTCGACCACCGAGGAGGACTCCACCGAGGACTCCACGACGGACTCCACCGAGGACTCCACCGAGGACTCCACGACGGACTCCACGACGGACTCCGACGACGACTCCAACGACGACTCCGACGACGACTCCAACCTGGATGACACCCAGGCGCCAACGGACGCCGACGGCGACGGAGCCACCGAAGACCTTGACTGCGACGACGAGAACCCGACCATCTTCCCGGGGGCCGCCGAGGTCTGTGATGAGGTGGACAACAACTGCGACGGGGAGGTGGATGAGGGCGTCACCGTCACCGTCTTCGTAGACCTCGACGGCGACGGCTTCGGCGACGACACACACCTCATCGCCGCCTGTGAGGGCGCGGCCGCCACCGCTGAGGTCGGCGGCGACTGCGATGACGATGACTCGTTCGTGAACCCCGATGGAGAGGAGATCTGCGACAGCGTCGACAACGACTGTGACGAGGATGTGGACGAAGACCTGCTCCTCACCCAATACGCCGACGCTGACGGCGACGGGTACGGCGAGCTGACCGGCATCGCGCTCGTCTGCCCTGGCGCCCCGGGCTACAGCGGCGTCGCGGGCGACTGTGACGACACAGACAAAACGAGCTACCCCACCGCCACCGAGCTGTGCGACGGGGCTGACAACAACTGTGATGGGCGAACCGATGAGGGCCTCAGCGTCGTCCTGTATGAAGACAACGACGGCGACGGCTATGGGGATCTGGACACCGCCGCGACGCTCTGCGCTGAAGAGGCGGGCTACGTCACCCAAGACGGAGACTGCGACGACACCGATCCTGCGGTGTCCCCCGCCGCCGCCGAGGTCTGCGCCACCTTCGATGTCAACTGCGATGGTGACACCGACGAGCGGGGGCTCTGTGAAGACTGTGAGGATGGAGTCGACAACGACGGCAACGGCCTCATCGACTGTGAAGACGCCAACTGTTCGGGGGACGCGGCCTGCGGCGAAGACTGCGACGACAGCGTAGACAACGACGCGGACGGCGCCACGGACTGCTGGGACGATGAGTGTTGGTCAAGCTGCGATATCGTCGTGCGAAGCCAGCTTGAGAGCGGCTCTGCGGAGCTCTACACCCGCTACTATGCGTGGTATTCGGGGAGCGAGGAGAGCTCTTGGGGTGTGGGGCGCTCTCTTGAAGGCCAGGTGTCGGTCAGCATCGACGCGGAGGTCGTCGTCTGCGACTGGACGATCAGCGAGGCGAAGTTTCTGTGGACGTCCAATGTCGGCGCTGCCACCTACGGCTCAGGCACCACCCGCAGTCAGACCTATGAGGCCGAGCTCTCGTCGGGATGTGCCATAAACTGGGAGCAGGTGGTCCCCCCCACGCTCACCGTCACGGGCGCCGGCACCGCGGTCTCACCTTGGGGCGTCTGGTACACAGGCCCCATCTCGGCGGTACGGAGGACATCCGTCGGCGCCAGCCACGGCTACACGATGACCCAGGCCAAACGATTCGCCATCGACACCCTCGACCCCACCACGGTCACCTGGAGCTACTGATGCGCACCTTCTCACTGGCGCTCCTGCTCAGCGGCTGCGCCGTTGACCCGACCGTGGGCACCCCTGCGCTGCCGAGCGACGACGCGTCACCCGATCAAACAGACCACGACCCCGCCTTGAACACCACGGACGGCCTCCCCGATGGCACGAGCGCTGTGTTGGGAGGACGACAGGCGCCGCTGTCTCATGACAGCACAGCTCGCTGGCTCCTCGCCGCCGCCGGTGACGCGGATGGCGATGGTTTTGGCGCGGCTGAGGACTGCGACGACGCTGACGCTGACGTGAACCCCGGCGCCGCCGAGGACTGCGAAGGCGGCGTCGATGACGACTGCGACGGCGCGCTGGACTGCGAAGACGCCGACTGCGCGACGGCCCCGTCCTGCGCTGAGGACTGCGCGGATGGTGCCGACAACGACCTCGACGGCTACCTCGACTGCGCCGATGACGAGTGCTGGGGCTCTTGTGGGGTGACCGTGCGAAGCGCACTAGGCGGCGGGAGCGCGGACGTTCTCTACATCCGTGGCCGCGACAGCTTCACCTCGTACACCACCCTCAACATCACGGCCTATTCCCTCACCGGGACGGTGAGCGTGGCCGGCGCGTCGGGCACAACCCAATGCCAATGGACAATCCCAGAGGCCCGGGTGGCCTATGAGGACACATGGGTCACCAGCGTTTACTCGTCGTCGAGCGTGGTCTACACCTGGAAGCCCGCATGGATCGTCGAGGACGCCCAGGCCACATTCAGCGGGGGCTGCCCCCTGCACCCCGACCAGGACGTGCTGCCCGCGGCATACAAGAAGTTCACCATGAGCGACACGGCGAGCTGGCGCGTCGTCAAGGTCTCGCTCACGACGCCCTTCGGCGCGTGGTACCAAGGGGACGTCAACATCTACAGCTACGCTCGGGAGAGCGGCGTGGTCTACATGGACGGCTTCTTGCCCGAGCTCTCCCCGGCCGCGGTCACCTGGAGCCAATGATGCTCTGGACGCTCACCTTGCTCCTCGGCTGCGGCCCGCGTCCAGAGGCCATCGCGCCGCCAAAGACCACGCCGTCTGTGTTGATCATCACCTTAGACACCACCCGGGCCGATCGCCTCGGGGTGTACGGCGGCCCGGCGCCCACCCCAGCGTATGACCGCCTCGCCACCCAAGGCGCGGTGTTTGAGCGCGCGTACTCCTCCACGCCGCTCACCATCCCCAGCCACGCCACCATCCTCACGGGCCTGGGGCCGCTGAGCCACGGCGTGCGCGAGAACGGTGACGCCGTGCTGCCCGACTCGGTGACCACCCTCGCCGAGCGGCTTCAGGGCCAGGGCTACTGGACGGCCGCCTTCACCTCGGCGTTCCCGACCCGGGCGCGCTGGGGGCTCACCCAAGGCTTTGGCGTCGTGCATGATGACGTCACGGGCGTGTCTACCCGCGACGACTACGGCGACTGCCGCCGCGCCGAGGACGTCGTCAATGACACGATCACGACGCTGAATGAGGCGGCGGGCAGACCGGCGATGGTCTGGGTGCACCTCTTCGACGCCCATTTTCCTTACGAGGCGCCGAGCCCCTGGTCACAGGAGCACGCCGACCCCTACAACGCGGAGCTGGCCTACGCCGCCGCCCAGGTGGAGCGGCTGATCACGCGCTGGGACGCCCTCTACCCCGAGAGCGTCGTCATCATCACCGCAGACCACGGCGAGTCCTTGGGCGACGGCGGTGAGCCCACCCACGGGCTCCTGCTCAATGACGGGACGATGCGGGTGCCGCTCATCGTGCGGGGTCCGGGGATCGCCGCCGGCACACGCTCTCAAGAGGTCGTCGGCCTACAAGACATCACGCCGACTGTGCTGGGGATGCTCGGCTTGGCGAGCGAGGGCCTGGATGGTCTCGATCTGCGCCAGGGCGGCTCGGAGGAGATCTACGCCGAGACCCTCACCGCGCGCTCGATGTTGGGCATCGCGGCGCTGCGCTCCTTGACGGCCACAGAGGGCCGCGTCACCCGGGGCGTAGACGATCGATTCACGCCTTACCGCGACGGCCGCGTGACCGTTGAACCCGACACAGACGCGGCGCTGGCCCCTTGGACCGCGCGCCTCGACGCCTGGCTCGCCGCGCACCCAGAGCCCGAGCGGAGCGCGCTGAGCTTAGACGAAGAGACTGAAGCCGCGTTGGCCGCGCTTGGTTACCTCGGCGGCGAGCCGAGCGACACCACGGCGCCGATTGACCCCCGCGACGTGGTCACCCTCGTCCCCCAGGTGTGGCAGGTGCGCGGGATGTTGCGCGCTGGGGCGGTCCCCCAGGCCCTCGCCGTCGTCGAGCAGCTGGAGCGTGAGCTGCCAGGCACCTGGGCGCGGAGCAGCTCCATGCGCGGACGCAGCGCCGCCCAGGGTCGCCC